>JAITJB010000186.1 GCA_031279155.1 Deltaproteobacteria bacterium
AACAGTGGATTTGGATGCTGTCTTAGAGGAGGCGCTAGATTTGGAGGGGGCGCCAGAGTGCTTGATGGCTGTAGCCTGGTTTAAGGCTGCCGTGGTCTGATGCCGGGATTGGGCTACCCATTGGGATTTTAAGGAGTCAGAGATGTTGGTGACGCCTAAGTTGTCGATGATGCGGCGGCCTCCGACAAAGCGGTCGCCACGGCCTTTGGCGTTGAGATCTGATTCTTGTATCCTTTTTCCGGTCCTAGGGCTATGGATGTATTTATCATCCCCGGTGTAGATGCCAACGTGGGAATAGCCGTAGTTAAAGAAGACTAAATCGCCGGGGCGCAGTTCCTCGCGGGAGACGGGATCGCCTACTTTGAGCATATCCCGTGACGAGCGGGGCAGCTTTACGCCATATTGTTGGTAGACCCAACCGACAAAGCCACTGCAGTCAAAACCCGTCTCAGGCGAACTGCCGCCGTAACGGTAGGGATTGCCAACTTGGGAGAAGGCGGTTTTAAGGATATTGTTAACTTGTCTCTGGTTGAGTTCGCCGGGAGTGGGGATGCGTGGTGTGATAGCCGCTTTTTTGGCCGGCGCTGAACAGCCAGCGATGGCCAAGGCCAGTATGAAAATAATTGGCAAAGTGAGTTTTAAAATATGTGGTTTGGCGGCGAAAATCGACGTGGTTACGCGCATTAATACTCTCACTGATGTATTTGACTGAAAGTCGGGGTTTATGGCAGGATTATTGACTTAATTAAATAACCTCATTAGGGCCAAAACTGGTCCAGACTGGAAATTGCCAGCCGAAAAAAGGCCGTTTTGGCCCGGCTCAGCCTGGACAAAACTCAGACGACATAATTTGTCTCGGAAAAAAGAATCCGATATTTCCGGAATTTTTTTTCCGAAAAAAACTGACTATGGCTATTAATCAAGAATGTTGGGAGCAGGCGCAGGGCCAGACCCATCCAATGATGGCCAGATTATTTCATGAAAGCCCTAATTTGTCAAGAAGTAGTATTGATTCTTTTAATATTTTTATTGTAAAAAGTTATGAAATTGTAACAGGCATGCCTTTTAACAAGCGTCGTAGCTTAACAAAGACTTTAGTCCTGGCCCATTTCTAAGCCCAATTGCCTAGCCTAAGCCTAGCTCAATTTCTAAGCCCAATTGCCGAGACCAATCAAGCGGCCCTTGGGTCAGAAAGAGGACCAGGCCTTGGTAGCGGGTAGCGGGCGGCAGGATAAAATTTGGTGTCTTTAAAAAGTTTGGGTGGGCTAAATTTTTTACAAAAAAGATTTCAAAAATGTATACAAAAAAATTTACAAAAACTCTCGAAACCGTCCCCTAAGATGCGATTCAATTAAAGCTAAAGAGGCTTCAGATGTGTTAACATCAAGCACTTCGTTAGATAAATTTACCATATCGCTATAAGACGACATCCGCATTAGCCGCTTAATGACCGGAATCGAGGCGCTGGGCATCGATAGCATGTCAGCCCCAAAACCAACTAAGATAGTGGCGCTCTTAGGCGAGGCCGCCATGTCGCCGCAGACCGAGACCGAAAGGCCGCGAGCCCTGCCGGCATCGATGACGGTTTTGATCATCCTTAGAATTGAGGGGTGGTATGGCTGGTAGAGGTCGGTGACGTCGGGGTTGGTGCGGTCTAGGGCCAGGGTGTATTGGATGAGATCGTTAGTGCCGATGGAGAGAAAATCAGCTTCTCTGGCTAATTCTTCGACCAAAACCACGGCGGCGGGAACTTCGACCATGATGCCCAAAGGCAGCTTTTCGGCCACAGTTTTACCTTCGAGCCTTAGTTCTTCGGTGGTCTCAGCTAGAAGTCTTTTGGTCTTCCAGATTTCCTCCAAGCTTGAGATCATCGGCAGCATCAAGCGCAGCTGCCCGAAGGCTGAGGCTCTTAAAATAGCCCGCAGTTGCGTTCGGAAAATATCTAGGTTTTTTAGGCAGTAACGGATGGCTCTTAAGCCTAAAGCTTGGTTTTGCTGGGCTTGAGGGGTACCGGAGGCGGCTAAAATTTTATCGGCGCCCAGATCCAAGGTCCGGATAATCACCGGCCTAGGGGCAGCTGAGGCCACGACCCGGCGGTAGACCTCAAAGAGCTCTTCTTCGGAGGGGAAGCGTTTACTAGTTAAATATAAATACTCGGTGCGGTAAAGGCCAATGCCCTCGGCTCCATAACTCATGATGGCCGGCAGCTCTTCAACCAATTCCACGTTACCGAAGACGTCAATTTTGTGGTCATCGAGGGTCCGGGCCGGCAGGTGTGAGGAGCGAACGATCTCAACCTTAAAGGATTCTTCAGATCTCAACCGACCTTGGTAGAACTTAACGGCGTCTTGGTCGGGGCTGAGGATGATGTGGCCCTCACGGGCATCGACGATGACCGAATCGCCTTGCTCTAACCTAGAAAGTATGCCGGTCGCCCCGACGACAGCCGGAATTCCCATGGCCTGAATGACTATGGAGGTGTGAGAGGTCTGGCTGCCCTGCTCGCAGATGAGGGCGGCTATGCGTTTGATGGGGAGGGAAGTAACTTCAGAGGGGCTTATATCGCGGCAGACCACGACGCAGCCCTCCTGGAAAAGAACGCTATCGTCGGTCGTATGCTCTTGCATTGAGTCAACTAAGGCCTGACCGACCATCTCCACGTCATTGAGGCGGGATTTGATGTAAGGGTCCTCAATGCCGGACATAACTGTGGCGATACGTCGGACCGAGGAGGTGATGGCGGCCTCAGCGTTGATTTTGTCTTCAATTATTTTGTTTTCAGTGGTATTTATTAAAATTGGGTCGTATAAGAGTAAAAGGTGGGCCTCAAATATGCCGCCTTGGCTTTTGAGCTCTTCGGGTAGGACCTCGCGGGCGGAATTGATCTTAGCTGCTGTCCTCTCCCTAGCTTGATGGAGGCGCCTGAGCTCCTTTTCGACCATTTCTGGAGAGGTCAGTTTATAGCGTTGATACCTGACAATACTGGCATTTATTAGGTGGACCGGTCCAATGGCTACGCCCTGACCAACACCACTTCCCCTGAGGACAGAACTGTCCGGCACAAAGGGGGGAGGCAGGATCATTCTTCGCCAAACCTGTCTTCAATAATAGCCGTCAGGGTCGTTAGGGCGTCACTGGCGTCCTCGCCAGCCGCTTGGAGGGTGACTTCAGAGTTATAGGCACAGCCTAAGCTAATGAGGGCCAAAATACTGCGAGCGTCAGCTTCAAACCGGTCGTGGGCCAGACTGACTTCGCTTTTGAAGGTCTGGGCGGCTTTAGCCAGCTTAGCTGCGGCTCGGGCGTGAAGACCGAGCCGGTTTTTAATGGTGACTCTTTTAGAAACTCTCAATTCGTTGTCCGACTCTTGGTCGGTCAATAGGGCGTCCATGCTAGGGTTCCTTGAAATTTAATATAGACATTGTATCCATAAGTCATAGAAGGGCCATTAAGGCAATTAGGACAACTACAAAAACCGGATAGGCTAGCCAGACTACCAAGCGGCTATATCTCAAAAAAATGTGACGATCTAGGCGTACGGCAAAAATTAGCAAAATTGCTACTAGAAAAGCTCGCCAATAGGTATCTAGGTCAGTATTTATAGTCGATTGAATAGAATATGCAGTCAAAAAAGCCAAAAGAATAGTTATAAAAAGAGACAATAAAAATACTATAGCATTAATATGATACTTTTTAATGATTCTATAAGTATGGGGGCCATTTCGATAACCAGACCACAGTCCCAAAAACCTAATAGGGCAGGCCACAAAAGAAAACAGGCCAGGG
>JAITJB010000188.1 GCA_031279155.1 Deltaproteobacteria bacterium
CCGCAACCGGGGGGCCTGGCTATATCCAGAGCCGGCTCTCTTATGGCCGAACAAGGGGTAAACCCCAATGTCGGCTCAGCTACGGTTCTCTCGCCTGGCCAGAACTTAGGGAACCAACCAAATCAGGCCAATCAACCTAATCAGGCCAATCAGGCCGCCTCAAATCGGGCTAGCTCCAAGGCCCCGGCGGCTAAGGCCACTAGCCCTAGTAAGACCAGTACCAAAACTACTAGCCAGGCCAAAGCCGCGCCAATTAGGCCCAACCTCTCCATCATCGTCATTAACGAAACGGGTCTACCACAAGTGGCCGAAGATTACCGCTCAGTATTGAGCCAAATGGGCTATACCGTTATTTCAACTACTAGCCGCCCGGCCATGGGATCTAGCGGGCAGACGATCATTACCTATAAGCCCGAAAACCAAAGCCAAGCTAGGCTCTTAGCTCGGCACTTACCTGGCCAAAGGGTCTTAAATTCCACCACCGAAAACCTCCCGGCTGGCGCCGTGGTCACTATCCGTTGAGTTTAGCCACCATCAACCATCCCCCTGGCGGCCAAGCCGTTCTGATGGCGACCAACGACCGCTACCAGAGCCTCTTAGCCGCCAGATTTGGTCAGAGATTTTTAGATTACCGATCCAATTGGGCTCTAGCTTCCGAACGCGGTCAGGTTGGTGATTTTCCCTTAAGTCTCGATATAGCTATAAATTCCGGCTGCCAGCTCTCCTGCCTGATGTGCCCCCTCCCATCTCGTCCAATAGAGCGCGCCTACGCTCCCATGAAAAGCCATCTTTTTGACGCTCTTATGGATCAAGCCGGTGATTACCATCTCCCGGCTTTAACCCTAGGCCTCGCTAGTGAGCCGCTTTTAAATCCCAACCTTATTCAAATGATAAAAAAAGCGGCCAAGGCTTCGGTTATGGACATCCGCTTGGGCACCAATGGCTTAGGCTTAAATAAAAAAATAATCGCCGGCCTCATCGATAGCCATCTGACCAGGCTAGAAATCTCAGTTGACGCCTTAGATAGAGCTACCTATCAGACCATCAGGCCGGGCGGAGATTTTAACCGCTTAAATCAAAATATCGAAATCTTCTTAAATCTAAGATCCCAAAGAAACTGTGATTTTCCTCTTCTAAGACTTAGCTTTCTCATTTTGCCCCAAAATGAAAAACAGCTTGAGCCGTTCTTGGAAAAATGGTCGGACTCCGTCGATCTAATTTCCATCCAAAAACCTATCTGGTTTCCAGGCTCTAAGCTCCCTAAGCCAATTAAAAATTCTTTTGATCAATATGGAAAAAACCAGAACGCTTACTGCGTTCAAAGCTGGCAGAGGCTAGGCATCGACCACTTAGGCCGCGTCTGGCCTTGCTGCAGCTGGTACGGCCAAAATCTCATTGATTTATCTTGCCAAGAAAAAACTATTTCTTCCATCTGGCGATCGGTAGAGTTAGAAAAACTCCGAGAAGATCACCTTCGCGGGGAATTACCTTTATCTTGCCAACAATGCGCGACCTACGGGGCTTTCTGATTTGGGGCCACTGAGTTTACCGTCACTAAGATTCGGGCCACTTTGTTGACCCATCTTGGACCATCCCGGGCTATCTCGGACCATCTCGGGCCAGTAGTATGGTGCTTTTAGACCTAATTTTTCAAATGACTTTCAAGTCAAAAGTGAACCCTCCAAAAGCCTACTTAACTATTATCAAGTCTTGACCCTTAAACTATACCTTTGATAGAATAACTTATCTTAAAACCACGGCCCTGAGGCCTAGGAAAGTCGGCGGCATGGATTTCGAAGAATTTTTCCAATTGACCCAACGACCATTTAAAACAACGCCGGAGGCTAAGTTTTTTTTCCGCCGTCAGGCTTTCGATGAGCTCTGCCAGATCTTATCTGGCGAGATGGGCCCCCTACCGGAGGTCCTCTTTCTGAAGGGCCCCGAAGGCGTCGGTAAGAGCACCTTTTTAAGGCGCCTCCCCCAAGCCCTGCGTAAGACCGTCAAAATGGCCCCCATCTTAAATTCTTCTCTGCAGCTGCGGGAGATCTTAAGCGGGACGCTTAATTTTTTTGGCTTAGGTTTTAAGTGTCCGCCCACGGCTAAAGAAGAATCACTATTGGGGGTTTTTCAAAACTCCGTCAATCAGTTTATTGAGTCCGGCTTTGGCCTGGTCTTGGCCGTAGACGACGCCCATTGTCTACCAGAGGAGACCTTAGGCGATTTACTGGCCCTAACCCGCTTAGAGCCCTCCTGGACCGGCAAGACCACCTTGATGCTGGTCGGCGATGACGCCTACGGCTGGCCGGGCACGGCCTTGCCATCGGAGTCAATAGTTGTCGAACTCCCGCCTATGGATCTATCAGAGACTCACCGCTACTTAAGGCACCGCCTCAAAGTTGCCGGGGGAGCCCGCGAACATTTTTCCGCTGAATCGGTCATAAGCCTTCAAAAAATGGCCCAAGGGCTACCGTCTAAGATAAATCCCCTAGCCGATCGGGCCATGATGAGCGCCTGGGCGGCTAATCGCAAGCAGGTTAGCTTGCCTGACGTTATTTCAGCTAAAAGCGGCTTAGATAAGCCCTTCACTGTCGATCAATTGGCGGCCTCAAAGGCGGCGGCGGCCCGCCGGGGCCGAGTAAAATTACGCCCCCGGACCTGGATTCCGCTGGCTCTCTGCGTCATCATTGTCGCCGGCTTTTTTTTGGTAGCCTGGGCCCAAAAGAGTCAGCCCAAAGCGGCGGCCATGATTGAAGAGAGCGCCATTGATATCGAACCTACTACCCCGGTGGCCACGGCCACGCCGGCGGCGACAAACGTCCTGCCAATTGAGACCGGGCTCAATCTACCTACCCCGCCGCCAGCCCTTTTGCACCTTCCCCACAACACCTTGGCCTTAGTTGTCGACTGCGGCCGAAAACTAGGCCGGCTTTGGCAGGGCGGGCTCAGCGGGACCGGCTTAAAAGCTGAAATCGCCGCCCCGGACTTTCAGGCCCCGGGACTATATTTAGTCGGTCGCCCCCGCAGCCGCAATCCTTTAGTCTTCCAATACCCGCCGGATAAGGATCTGCCTAAGGCCGCCGGGGAAAAACTCTGGCAACAAGTCGAGCCCTTCCTGCCCCAAGATATCTTGCCCTTATTGGTGGCCGAAGGCCCGGCCTTAGCTAGGCCGGCGCCCGAAGATTTAGGCGCCCAATTATCGATGAAGGTCACCAACTGGACTAAGGCTCAGGAAAATAAGGCAGCTGATGAAATGGCCGGTCTCTACGCCGATAACTTCCAATACTACGAGCCCGGCCATAAACCCATGAGCATCAATAGGCGTAACTTTAAAGCCGCATTAGACTCCGAATCAAGGATAGCCGGCGACGTATCGCTGGCCGTATCCGATCCCCTCATCATGCTCGACCCCCGCTCGCCCGAACGGGCTTGGGCCGTCTTTAACTTAAAATACGACTCGAAAATCCGTCACGACATGGGCCTTAGGACCTTGATATTCGAGAAAAACCGGTCCGATGGCCGTTGGCTGATTGTAGCGGAGTTATGGCTAAAGCAGGACGCTCTCCAAAATTAGCTCCCACCAGGTTCAGGCCGATGCTCACCAGTTTTTTGATGGGTTTTACGGCTGGCGTGCCCTTTGTGGTGGTCGTAACCCTCCTTCAGGCCTGGCTCAAAGATGGCGGGGTAAACCTTACCACCATCGGCGTCTTGACCCTGGTGGGTTTACCTTATAGTCTTAAGTTTTTATGGGCCCCCATCTTAGATTATGTGGCCCCCTTTGGCCAGAGGCGGCATTTTTGGTTAGTTTTAAGCCAAGTTTGGGTTTTTAGCGCTCTATTTGGTCTATCTTTAACCGACCCCTCAAATATCTCCCAGGTGGCCGTCTTGGCCTTCCTAGTTAGCTTTGGCTCAGCTACCCAAGACATCGTTATCGACGCCTACCGCCGCGAGGACTTACTTGATAGCGAGCTAGCTTCCGGCTCAGCCGCCTACCTATGGGGCTACCGCTTAGGTATGGTCGCCGTCTCCGGCGGCGGCTTAATAGCCGCCGATCTGTTAGGCTGGACGCAGGTTTTCCGGGTTATTGGGGCTTTAATGCTCATTGGCCCCTTAACTTTGATTTTTAGCCCTGAGCCTAAGGTTTTAGGGGAGCTTCCTAAGACACTAGCTGCCAGCATAACCGGACCACTTAGGGATTTTTCCCAAAAGAGCCACCCCTGGCTCTTATTGGGTTTTATCTTTTTTTATAAATTTGGCGAGCAGCTTATTAGTAGCCTTAATACGACCTTTTTTATGGAGGCCGGCTACACTAAAGTTCAGATTGGCCTGGTCGTCAAGGGTTTTGGCTTGGCCTCAACTCTAGCCGGGGTATCACTTGCCGGGATCATGGTCAAAAGGTACGGCTTAAATAGCTGCCTATGGTTTTTTGGTTGGTTCCAACTGGCCAATAACGCCTGCCTTACGGCCCTATGGTTACTACCGGCTAAATATAGCTATCTAGCTTTTTTTATAAGCTTAGATCACTTAGTCGTGGGGGCCGGGACGACGGTTTTTGTGGCTTTTTTGTCCTCTCAGACCAACATAAGCTACACTGCCACCCAATACGCCCTCTTAAGTAGCTTGATGGCTCTCCCTAGGAGCTTACTATCGAGCCCTTCGGGCTGGCTGGTCACTCAATTGGGCTGGCCGATGTTTTACCTAATAGGCGCGGCCTTAACCTTACCGGGCCTAATAATCTTAAGGGCCTTAATAAAACGGGGCCTAGCCCCGGTGCCGGGCCGCGAAGGGCCCGTTAGCCTTTAAGCTAAATAAATTTTCAAAAGGAAAAACTTTGACTTCTATAAAACCCACCAAATACCTAGAGATCATCTGCGGCCTTTTTACTGGGCTTTTGATCATCTCCAATATCTGCTCTAACCGCTTAGTGGCTTTAGGACCTCTGGAATTTGACGCCGGGACCTTCATTTTTCCTCTGACCTATATCTTAGGCGACCTTCTAACCGAGGTCTACGGCTTTGCCCGCAGCCGCCGGGTTATCTGGACCGGCTTTGCCGGCATGTTTTTAGCTTCCCTTTT
>JAITJB010000316.1 GCA_031279155.1 Deltaproteobacteria bacterium
ATCTAGCGAGAGAGAAAATTTTAATTTATGTCCCAAATCGCCCTTATCTAGGCTATGAGCGGCCTCGGCCACAGAGAGGTAACTTAGCCAATCGTCAACCGCCTCTTGAAGTGTTCCCTCTTCGATAAATGGCATGAATGGTTTTTTATCAAAGGCCGCTGAAGGGACATAATTTATGACGTTTTCGCTGTAACGATTGAGGACAGCCGCTGTCATTTCTCCATGAATTCCAATATCATCGGGGGCGGCATAAGTCTCTAACTGATAAATTGACTTTGGCTCCACACGCAATGAGCTTAAGTACTTTACCGAGTTGGTGAAGTACATTTGCAGGTATTCCGATGCGCTCTTAAATTCAGGCGGTAGGGGGGTCCGGTTAAAACTATACTCGGGTTCATCTTCCATCAAATCAGCCCGAAAAAGTTTCTCGAGGTCCGCTCCTATAGTTGGCCACTTTTTTAATTGATTATAATATACCTGTAGTTTTTCCGGTGACATTTTTGTAGAAAAATGCTCAAAAAATTTACCAAAATAAATTGCTTCTTTTTTAAAAATTCTTTTACTAAATAATTCAGGAACTTTTTGGCCTAATTTTTCCTGTAACAAATTAATCACTGTCTGCGGCAGATATATTTTCTGAATTGAGCCAGGTATATCTGTACGATAGACTTGGTTACCCACCAAAATATTTATAATTAGAGAGGTATTGGCCTCGGCATAGTCGTAGATGGAGAGAAGTTTGTATGGCAAAAAGTGTTGTAAGCTACAGCCGATTATCTCATCGCTCTCGTTGGGATCTTTAAGGTGCGACGTTAAGTCGCCATCAAAGGCGACGTCGTATTCTAAACTAGAGCGATGTTGATCTTTAATGAAGTCTGGTATTTTGTTGTCGAAAACCTTGGCCATGCCATCTTGGGACCTGGTCAGGGTGATTGTCTGTCGTTCATCTTTATCTTCTATTCCGTCTCCGCCCGCGGCCAGAAAAGATAATTGGCTAAAGGCTAATTTTGGCTGAAATTGAGATAGTTCAGGCTCTGAACTTGTAGAATCAGCATCAAAAGAAAATTTACAGCCGATATTTCTAATATCAGTCAATTCCGAATCTTTAAGGGAAAAACATTCCCAGCCGATGGTGATCTGCTTGGATGTTCCATTATATGATAATAAATCGTCGAATTGCCCTAAGCGCGCCAAAGCGCCGTTTAAGACAACTGGTTGGCTATCAATTTTGTTGGCTAGAGTCTGGCTCACCAGTAAAATTGATTGAAAGAGAGTACTTTTACCACTGCTATTTGGCCCGGCCAATATGGTCAGTGGGGCCAGAGAAACTTGCGTCTCTTTGGCGATGGATTTAAAATTCGAAACGGTCCACTTGGTAATCATAGTTAATATCCTTCTAAAAGTGACGGCCTATAGTACCATATGGAGCTTAGTTTCTTAAGGAGTATTTTCAAAAAACTGATAGCTCTAAACAAGGCCCCTAGCAAAGTTATCACCCGCCGCCCCAAAGATCTAGTCCCTCTTAAGCCGCTAAAAATCTGGAAAGTTGTCTCTTTTGGTTACGACCGTCAAAATCGGTCAATGACTAACCAAGAATGATTTAGTTTAAAAGGATGTTTATAAGGCTTTAGAGTCTATTAATATCATAATATTGAAACCTTGATAGGAAACGTTAAATTTGTGGTTCTGCGGTTTGACAGAGTTTTTGCACATTAATCAATTGTTGAAGTGCGTTTAATGCTTGACTTAAAAAGCTGACTCGTGTATTTTACCTTAAGCCCGTTATGGGCTCGTCTCTCGGTTTTTGCCGACCTATGGTCTTTTTGACCGTAGACTCTTTCAGAAAGGCGTTCTGGAAGTTGGCTTTTCGACAACAAAACCCTCTTCTTCAAAAAGTGGGCCCACGCCCGCTTTTTTTTTAAGGGAGTTTGGTGGTTAACAAAAACAAACAAAAGCCCTCTCGGGGCGGCTCTTTAACTCGGAACAAAACTCCCTTGGCTGATAAAAAAGCCTTGCAGGAGGCTTTAGAGCAGATTCAGCCTAAGCTGCCTCCTATCTTGGAATCTTATGGCTTAGAGCTGGCCAGTACTAGCCTAGGTACTCAGGGCGGTATTTTAACTTTAAGATTTGTTATCGATCGCCCTAAGCTTATAGAACAGTTAAACGAGACTCCAAATAACGGATCATTGGTAACCATTGAAGACTGCGCTGTCTTTTCCAGGCGGGTTTCAAGTCTCTTAGATGAGATCTACAGCGAGGACGGCCCAAACTACAATCTTGAGGTTTCAAGTCCGGGTCTTGATCGGCCCCTCGTTAGCGAGCGCGATTTTAGGCGCTTTGATGGGGCCTTGGTTAAAATTAAGCTGACCATTGATGGTCGCGCCTCCCGTTACACTGGTCGACTGATCTCCAAAACTGGGCCCCTAAGGCTCGTGACCAAGGATGGGGAGATAGCCTTTGGGCTTGACGATGTCGTAAGTGCTCGTCTAGTGCCTGAGATTTAAGACCGCTGGCGGGTCTTTATAGGCCAACCTGAAAGGGACGGTCGGTCGGGGGTGTCCAAAAACCTAGACCACGCTTTTTTGGCGTTGGGAAAAGGTCTGGTTCGCAATAGGACCAGAAAAAACAGTCTGGACGCCTTCTTCGGAGTGTTTATGAACAACCAGGAACTAAAAAGAATTATCGATCAGATCTGCCGCGATAAGGGCATTGACCGTTCGGTTCTAATCCTCACATTAGAAGAGGCCCTTAGATCGGCGGCCAAGCGTAAATACGGGTTGAGCGACAACTTTGAGGTCACCTTCAACGAAGAGACCGGCGAGATAGATATCTTCCACTTCAAGGAGGTGGTCGATACCGTAACTGAACCCTCCACCCAGATTTCCTTAGAGGAAGCTAGAAAACTCGATCCCGAGTCAGCCTTAGGCGAAGAACTAGGCGTCAAGTTAGAGGCCGCCAACTTCGGGCGCATCGCTGCTCAATCGGCTAAACAGGTCATCATTCAGCGGATGAAGGACGCTGAGCGCGATTTGATTTTTGAAGAATACCAGCATAGGGTCGGCGAGATCGTAAACGGCATCATCCAGAGGGTCGATAAGGGTAACATCGTCTTAAACCTCGGTCGGGCCGAAGCCTTGCTCCCAACTTCTGAGCAGATACCTAGGGAGACCTACTATCACCGGGGTGAGCGCTTAAGGGCCTTGATAATCGACGCTAAGTTGGTTAGCCGCGGGCCTCAAATACTACTTTCTCGCACCCATCCCGATTTTCTAGCCGCCCTCTTTGAGGCCGAAGTGCCGGAGATCTCCGAAGGCATAGTTAAAATCGTTTCAGTCGCTAGAGAGCCCGGTAGTCGGGCTAAGATTGCCGTCACCACCTCTGATAGCGATATCGATCCAGTGGGCGCCTGCGTGGGCTTAAGGGGCTCTAGAGTCCAGGGAGTGGTTCAGGAGCTCAAGGGCGAAAAAATAGATATCATCCCCTATAGCCCGGATATCGCTCACTACGTGGCCAGCGCCTTGGCTCCGGCCGGGGTCATAAGGGTGGTTGTCGATGCGGCCGCCAGATCCCTTGAGGTCGTTGTGCCCGATGAACAACTCTCCTTAGCCATTGGCCGTAAAGGCCAAAACGTCCGTTTGGCCTCCCGCCTGGTGGGCTGGCGCATTGACGTTAAAAACGAGTCTAAGTATCAAAGAGCTCTTAAAGACGGTTATCAGTCGCTTCTTAGACTTCCCGGTGTTGGGGAATTTACAGCCGATCTTCTTTTTGAGGCTGGTTACGGTTCAGCTCGCGATCTCATAGAAGTGGAACCCGAGCAGCTGGCCATGATCGAGGGCGTTAACCCGGTTAAGGCCCGCCAGGTCTGGCAGGCGGCCAAAGAGTATATCGAAAACCTCGAAAAAGAGGACGCCGAAGAGGCGGCCAGGGAAGCCATGGCCAAGGAGTTTTTCGCGCCTCGGGCTCCAAGTTCCCCTGATTCCGAAGCCAAAGAGGAAGCTAGTAAAGAGGAAGCTAGTAAAGAAGAAGCCGCTGCCAAAGAAGAATCTAAGGCAGCCTCTAGCTCTGAGGATACTTCAGGCGATAGTGGATCTAGCCAAGATTTGGAATCTAAGGCTGAGGCCTCTAACAGCGATTCGGCTCCCCAAGCGGAAACACAAGAGCAATCTCAAGACGAATCGGTTGGAGAACCTCAAGATGACTCTCAAGAGGAATCTCAAGAGGAATCTCAAGAGGAAGAGCCGGTATCGGCCTTTGATTCTTCGGTCAGTGACGCCGACAGCGCCTCTAGGCTGGTTGGGGGCGGGGAGGAGTCGGCTTGACCAATAGGGCGGCCGAGCATGCGGGTCCCATTAGGAGCTGCGTGGGGTGCCGAACTAAACAGCCCCAAGGGCAATTATCCCGATTGGCCGTTTTATTTGATGATGGACGGCCAAAGGTGACTTATGATCTTAAGCGTAGGCTCCCTGGCCGTGGGGCTTACATCTGCGCGGATAATCCTAAGTGTCTGGCCAGGGTTATCCAAAAAGGCCTACTAGCCCGAGCCTTGAGAGTATCGGATCCGGATTTGTCTATTTTGATGAGCCGGAGTTAGTAATTTTTTTCTACAGGTGGCAAAGGGATGGGTAAAAAAAGGATTCATGAACTGGCCAAAGAGCTATCGATGACCAGTACCGAGCTTCTTCAGCGCATGGCTGAGCTCAAAATCATGCCAGGGGCCAAGTTGAGCGCCTCTCACAGCATTGATGAGAGCATGGCTGAGGACATTAAGCGCCAAATTTCCAGTAAATCACAGCTGGCGGCAGCTGGCGTGGTGGTCAGGCGCCGCCCCAAGAGGGGTGGACAGGCGGCTCGCGAGCAAGAGGATAGTATGGATGTTTCTAGTGCGGCCGAGGAAGTTGAGCCGGCTATCGAACGGGTCGAGGAGAGCGCCAAAACTGAGGAAGCTGCCTCCCCCGAACCCAAGACTCCACCTAGGAGCGGCAAAAAGCCAGCCTCTGGGCCCCCATCGGGTAAGCCCTCTAGGACCCCCGAACCAGCCAGAATTATTGGCGCGCTCAATATCGTCACCCCAGATTCCAAGGGCAAAGTCAAAGTGCAATCCCCGACCACGGATAAATCCGACACCCCTGATTTCATGAGAGTCCTGCCTGTCGTGTCGGCCCCGGAAACTACGACGACCTTGGTTCCGGCCCCTGTTTCAGTGGAGCCAAAAACTACCGAGGCTGCGGCTCCCGCGCCTGCTACTCAGACTATCGAACCTAATATCGAAGTAGTTAAACCTATCGGCGAGCCAGTTAAAGCTAAGGCTGAAAGATCTGAAAGAACGGAAAGAGCGGAAAAATCTGAAAAGCCCGAAAGGCCAGAAAGGCAAGAAAGGCCAGATAGGCAAGATAGGCAAGACAAGCAAGATCGGCCAGATAAATCACATAGGCCTCGCGACGGCGCTGGCGGGCGCAAAGTCACCAGGGAGATCGGCACTGGCCGCTCCAAGGACGGTCGCGGCCAATCGGATACGGCCAAGGTCATTGGGGTGGCCCCATCTTGGACCACCGAAAGGCAGCGGGCCACCCTCGGCCAAGTGAGATCGGTTGAGGGGCAACCCCGCCCGCCGAGGCCCGACGGCTCCCAAAGGCCAGGCTCAGGCCCCGGTCAGAAGCCAGCTAGGCCATTTACGCCCAAGCCTGGCTCAAGGCCAGATCCGGCCCCGGCCCCAGCGGCTGCTTCCGACACCCGCAAACGCGGGGATCGCAAGAAGAAGCCTGGTGGTTATACTGAGCGCGGCGGCGGCGGCGGCGACGACGCGGCTCGTACGGGTAAGCGCCGGGAGCTCTTGGAGCGCACGGATCTGTATCCTGATGGAACTTGGGAGCGGACGCGTTCGAAGAGAAATAAGAACATCAAAAAGATTCAGCAGGCTAAAACCGAGATCACCACGCCCAAGGCCATCAAGCGGCGTATTAAGGTCGATGAGGTCATAACCGTCTCTGAGCTCTCTCACCGCTTGTCGCTTAAGGCTGGCGACATCATTAAAAAGCTCATGACCATGGGGGTCATGGCCGGCCTTAACCAGTCGCTGGATTTTGATACGGCTACGCTAGTGGCTGCGGAATTTGGTTACGAGGTCGAAAAATCGGCCTTCGATGAGGGCGTCTTCTTACCTATGCCCGATGTGGCCGAAAAATACCCTGTGGCCACCCGACCGCCAGTGGTCACCATCATGGGCCACGTCGACCACGGCAAAACCTCTCTTTTGGACTACATCCGTAAGACTAAGATCCAAGAGGGTGAGGCCGGCGGTATTACGCAGCATATCGGCGCCTACCACGTTAAGGTGGGGGAGCGCTACATCACCTTCTTAGACACTCCTGGTCACGAGGCCTTTACGGCCATGCGGTCTAGGGGCGCCCAAGTTACGGATTTGGTCATCTTGATTGTGGCCGCCGACGATGGCGTCATGCCTCAAACCAGAGAGGCGGCTGACCACGCCAGGGCGGCCAAGGTGCCCATATTGGTGGCCGTCAACAAAGTCGATAAGCCAGGGGCCGATCCTGAGCGCATCCGCCGTCAGATGATGGAACTAGGCTTAACCCAAGAAGCTTGGGGCGGGGATACGGTCTTCGTCGATATCAGCGCCAAAACCGGTCAGGGCGTCGATGAGCTTTTGGACATGATCCTCCTTCAAGCCGATCTCTTAGATCTCAAGTCGCGATCCGAGGGCCCGGCTCGCGGCCGGATCATCGAGGCCAGGCTCGATAAGGGCCGGGGGGCTGTAGCCACCTTGTTGGTGGGCGACGGCTTACTTAAGCAAGGCGACCCTTACGTCTGCGGCGCCTTCTACGGTAAGGTTAGGGCTCTATTTAACGATCAAGGCGCGAGAGTCGATCTAGCCGGACCGTCTATACCGGTTGAGATCCAAGGTATTAGCGGCGTTCCCCAAGCTGGCGATGAGTTTATTGTCATGGAAGACGAAAAACAGGCCCGCCAGGTAAGTCAGCACCGCCAGCTTAAGCAGCGTGAAAACGAGCTGACTAAGAGTAGTAAACTTACCTTGGAAAACCTCTTCGATCACATCAAAGCCGGGGCCGTTAAGGGTCTAAACCTTATTATCAAAGCTGACGTCCAGGGCTCTTTGGAAGCTATTTTAGATGCCGTAGGTAAGCTCTCCACCCAAGAGATAAAGATTACGGTTATACACTCTTCCACCGGTACGGTTTCCGAAACCGATATCATGCTGGCCTCAGCTTCCAAAGCTTTGATCATCTGCTTTGGCGTTAAAGCCCCGTCTAGTAAGGTGACCGACGTAGCTGAGTCCGAGCAAGTGCAGGTGCGCTATTATGACGTCATCTATAAGCTCTTAGACGACATCAAAGAGGCTATGGCCGGCTTACTCGATCCTGTTAAGAGCGAGAAGATCTTAGGTCAAGCCGAAGTTCGGGCCGTCTTTTCCATTACCAAGGTCGGCGTCGTGGCCGGATCGTACATTACCGATGGGAAGGTTGTTAGGGGCTCTAGGGTCAGGCTCTATAGGGGCCGCGAGGTCGTCTACGATGGCCGCGTCAACTCCCTTAAACGGGAGAAAAACGATGTCCGCGAGGTCGTCAGCGGCTATGAGTGCGGCATTAGCTTAGATAATCACAGCGATATCGATGAGGGCGATCGCCTTGAGTTCTATCAGATCGAAGAGACAGCCGCAACTGTTGACTTGATTAACGAGGCGGTTGAGAGGGCGGCTGAAGCTGAGAGAGCCGCCGAAGCCGAAAGAGCTGCTCGCAGCGCTCGTGAGGCTGAGGTCAAGGTTTGATAGGCGTTGGTGGAGGCCTTAGGTGGCGGTTGTGGGTTATCTGACCGTGGCTCTCGCTTTAGAGGGCAACTCAAGCTTGAAGGACAAGCGCCGGGTGGTCAAAAGCCTCTTAGGCCGGGTCCGGTCTCGCTTTAATGTCTCAGCTTCAGAAGTTGGAGCTCAGGACATTAGATCTAGCGCCCTTTTGGGCTTTTCGGTTTGCGGCCCTGACACTAAGGTTTTAAGGAGCGTTTTAGAACACGTGCTCAACTTCGTGGAAGCTAACGCTGACGCCGAAGTTATTGACTCATTGACCATCTGCCCCATCTACGAAGATGAAGGCTTGGACTTAGAGGATAGCTTTCTAGAACTAAAAGAATCGGATTTTGTCGGGGCTAATCAACCCGACCCTGAGGGGGAGGGACTCTGAGCCATGGGCCGCGTAAGGCAAGAGAGGATCAATAGCCTTATAGAGACGACGGTAGCCGAGCTTTTACTCAAAAAGTGTAAGGATCCCAGGCTATCGCTGGTAACCATCACCAGAGCTAAGGTGGCTTTAGATCTCAAAAAGGTCCGAGTGTTTTATAGCGTCCTAGGTCCAGCTGAGGAGCGCAGTAAGGTTCAGAAGGCTTTAGACGGCGCCAGGGGCTTTGTCAGGCGCCAGCTCTTTGAGGCCTTAGCTGTTAAGCACATTCCAGAGGTTGTCTTCGAGTTTGACCACAATCCCGAATACGCCTCCCGTATTAACGGCCTTTTGGCTGATTTAGGTTTAGGCTCCCCGCCGCCATCGGAAAATGATTTTTCGGAAGGTAGTTCTCCGGAGAGTGCATCTTCAGAGATCGCTTCTTCGGAGAGTATAAATGGCGGCGAGGAAATTGGTTCTTTGACCGGGGATTATGATCAAGAATTTGGCGAGCCTGACGACATGGCTGAATCTAGCCATACCGGTCCTGCTCAGTCTGAAAGCGACTGATTTTAATGGTCCCTACTCATGGCAAAAGAGATCAAGATCGTTGGCCCAATAGCCAACCGTCAGATGAGTTTCTCTCCCTCTTTTTAAGTGGGCAGAGAATTCTTGTTGTCGGTCACTTAAATCCCGACGGCGATGCTTTGGGCGCGGCTACAGCCGTTGCCTTGGCCCTCAAAAGCCTTGGCCGCGAGGTTAAGGTGGCCTTAACCGGCTTGGTGGCTAGTAGTTTAAACTTTCTGATGTTCCCTAGGGAGATGTTCATAAAGATCCCCTATAGCCCGGAACTAGCCCAAAGTTTTGACCGTTTGATTTTGGTCGATTGCCATACCCTTCACCGGGCTTGGACGGAACCCGCCGCCTTTGCCGTAACTCCGGTCTTACCCTTCGTGGCTATCGATCACCACCGCCTAAGTAGTGAGCCCACCCATTACCAAGCGGCCTTTTTAGATCACAAGGCTTCGGCCACCTGCGAACTGGTCTTTAAAGTATTAAAGAAGCTGGAAGTGCCTTTTACCGATGAAATCGTTCGAGCTCTTCTGGCCGGACTCATTAGCGATACCGGATCGTTTTCTCAAGGTAACGTTACTAGTGAGTGTTTAAGGCAGGCCTCGGAACTGGTCGCCAAGGGCGGCGACATCGAGGGCATTACTCGCTTCGTTAAACAAAATTGGCCCCTTTCAAGGCTAAGGTTACTAGCTAAATCGCTTTCCACTTTAAGCGTCCATTTTGGCGGACGCGTTGCCACCTTAATGGTCACTGAGCTCATGCTCAGGGAAGCTCAAAGCGATCTCTCGGAAACCGAAGGCCTGGTTGAATACACTCTCTTATTGGCCGGAGTTGAGATGGGGGCCTTGATAAAGTATAACGGCCCTGGTCAGACGAGAGTCAGCTTAAGGAGTA
>JAITJB010000332.1 GCA_031279155.1 Deltaproteobacteria bacterium
CTTGTGATAAACGATCAAGCGGTAGCCATAACGGCATGGGCTTGTCCTGGCCAAAAACCTAAGAGAGTAAAAACGAAAAAAAGAGGTTGACGCGTAGAGTGAGTGGAGGCGAGGTTAGGATATGAGATTTTTCTATTGTGGGTAAGAGAAATACCTGGTAGAGTAACACGTGTTGTGGCTGTTGTCTTTCTGATAATTGCTTGTATATAAACTTAAATTAACATATTTGGACGGCAAAAACCAAACTTTTGTTTAGTCTCTGGCTTTAAGCGCTCAACTTTTTAAATAAAGACCTCAATATCGGCAAATGATTCCCCCCAAAGCCACAGGGCGCCAACACCGTGGATTTGGGGGGATTTGCATTAGCTTATTTTTGCTAAATTTGACCCTGACGCGTCAGCGGCCTGGACAATGTTCCCGGCAGATATTGTCCAAATCGCACCGGCTATTTTAGGTCAATCCAAGGCGCCATAAACGCCATTAGCCAGGCATGTTCTTGGGCCTTAGGCTGAGGAAGTTCAGTCTAAAATTTGGACAATAAAATTTGATTTTGCAGCCAACTTACATCAAAAATTATTACAATTTAGGAAAAACATTCCAGGCAGTGGAGTTGGTTATCAGGGTCATTGACCGACTCCAATAGCCCTTTGACCGATAGGTAGTTGAGGGTATCAACGCCTAAGGTCTGGCGGATCTCCTCGATAGTTTTTACAGCGGCAATCAGTTCCTTGCGGATGGAGGTGTCGATACCGTAGTGGCAGGTCTGAGTGATGGGCGGGCTTGAGATGCACATATGGACTTCGCGGGCCCCGGCCCGACGTACTAAGGAGACAATGCGAGCGCTAGTGGTTCCCCTGACGATGGAGTCGTCGATTAAGACGACCTTTTGGCCTTTGAGGTTAAAGCGGACAGGGTTTAGCTTCATTTCCACGGTAGCCTCACGGCTAATTTGCTGAGGCATGATGAAGCTGCGGCCCACGTAGCGGTTTTTAATTAGGCCCTCGCGATAAGGTAGGCCGCTTTCTTCGCTAAAGCCCAAGGCGGCGGTGATGCCGGTGTCAGGCACGGGGATGACGATATCGGCCTGGCCTTTAAAATCCCTAGCCAACTGGCGGCCCATGCGGAAGCGGCTATCCCAAACCGATAGACCGTCGAGAGCGCTATCGGGTCTAGCGAAGTAGATATACTCAAAGACGCAGCCCGTGCGCCTGGGCGCACGGTCGTAGATGAAGCTTTTAACGCCGTCGCTATCGATAATGACCATCTCGCCAGCTAAAACGTCGCGGATAAAATCGGCCTTGACCGCGTCTAAGGCGCAGCTTTCGGAGGCTAAGACCCAACCGTTAGGTTCGCCTGGGAGGCGGCCCAAGCATAGGGGCCGGTAACCCTTGGGATCGCGAACGCCAATGAGCTTATCCGGGGTCAAGATGACCAAACTAAAGGCCCCGGTCACCTGGCGCAGGCTGGCCCCGATCCTGGTCTCTAAGTCTTTTGCCTCAGATCCCGAGATGAGGTTGAGCATGACCTCGCTGTCGGTGGTGGTCTGGAAGAGGTAGCCATCGGAGATCATTTTTTCTTTGATCTCTTCGGCGTTAGTTAGGTTACCGTTGTGGGCCAGCCCAACAAAGCCGCCCTCGCCGAAGGCGAAAATGGGCTGGATGTTGACATGGGTGCTGCCGCCGTGGGTGGAATAGCGAACATGCCCGACAGCTGCGTGGCCATCGAGAACGGGCCTCCCGGCCCGGAAGGCTTCGGTTAATAAACCCATGCCTTTGACGGTATCGATGTGATAGCCATTGGTAACCGAGATGCCGGCGCTCTCCTGGCCCCGGTGTTGGAGAGCGAAGAGCCCTAGGTAGCACAGGTCAGCCACATGCCGGCCAGGCGCCCACAGGCCAAAGACCCCGCACTCTTCCCGCCAACGATGTGGTTGGTAGAGCGCTCTAGGATAAAGGTTAGCCGGCATTTGCCGCCTGGAGCAATTGTCGAGAGCGTAAGAAACCATAGAAAACCTGGCTTAAATCGACGCCTCCCGAGGCAAAGTCGCTGACCAGGTCAGGGCGAGATCATGGACCAGGTCAATTAGGGAGTCGTCATTGTAGATGACATGGAAACGGTCGTCGTTGGTCACTTGGCCTAATAGCGAGTGCTCAAGACCGTGTTCAGTTAAAAGCTCTGTTAAATCATTTAGCTTATCGGGAGATAAGCTGACCACCACTCTTGATTGGCTTTCCCCAAACAAGGCCGCCGCCGTGGAGATCTGGCCAGAAAACTTGATTTCCACCCCTAGGCCGCCTGAGGCCTGAGCGCACTCAAAGAGGGCTACGGCCAGCCCGCCTTCGGCGCAGTCGTGGGCTGAGAGTAATAATTTTTTACTGGCGGCTACTACCAAAAAATCGTTTAATTTAGCGGCTTTTTCTAGATCTAGGGAGGGGACAACGCCCTCATCGCGACCGGTCATTAAGTGATGGAACTCGCTGGCCCCGAGTTCTTCTTTGGACTTACCGATGAGAACGATGAGATCGCCTACGTTTTTAAAGCCGTGGGTCAGGCGCAGGTCGATGTCCTCGATGACCCCGATCATGCCTATGGTTGGCGTGGGAAAGATGGCCCGTCCATCAAATTCATTGTAGAAGCTCACGTTACCACCGGTAACCGGGGTACCCAAGACTCTAGCGGCTTCGGCTAAGCCGTCGGTGGCTAGGACAAATTGCCAGTAAATCTCCGGGTTTTCGGGGTTACCAAAATTTAAACAATTAGTTAAAGCTAAGGGCTTGGCCCCGACTACGGCCACGTTTAAGGCGGCTTCGGCCACGGCGATGGCCCCGCCTAAGTAGGGGTCTAGATAGACATAGCGGCTGTTACAGTCGCTCGATAAGGCCAGTCCCCGCTTACTTTCAGGTAGCCTTAAGAGGGCGGCGTCGCCGCCGGGCCTAATGATGGTGGCTAGGCCCACCATGTGGTCGTATTGCTCGTAAACCCAATTGCGCGAGCAGATGTTTGGCGAGGCCAATAGCCTCCTTAGGGTTTTACTTAGATCGATATCGCGGCTCAAGAGCGATACATCGGCCATTTTAAGGATCTGGTGGTAAGAGGGCTCACGATAGGGCCTTATATAAATGGGAACCTCATCGGTTAAAAATCTGGCCGCAATTTCGGCTAATACTTTCCCGCTTCGGTGGATGCGGAAGATGCCATCGGAAGTAACTTCTCCGATAGCGGCGGCTGATAGGTCCCATTTGTCGAAAATGGCTTCGATCTCCGGGCGGTTTTTGGGTTCAACAACTAAGAGCATCCTCTCTTGGCTCTCAGAGAGCATGATCTCCCAATCAGCTAAGGCCGCTTCCCGCAAGGGCACTAAGTCGAGATCTATTGATATGCCGTTGCCCGCTCGCCCGGCCATTTCAGCGCCAGAAGAGGTTAGGCCGGCGGCCCCTAGATCCTGAAGTCCCACCACTAAATTGCGCTCTAAGATCTCTAAGGTAGCTTCCATCAGGAGCTTTTCCATGAAGGGATCGCCTACCTGGACGTTGGGGCGCTTGTCGGGGTCTTTGTCGCTCAGTTCCACCGAGGCAAAGCTTGCGCCCTTAATGCCGTCGCGACCGGTCCTAGCCCCCACCAACATGACGATGTTACCATGACCGACAGCCTGACCACGGAAGATGCGGTCATTTTTCATAAGCCCTAGGCACATGGCGTTAACTAAGGGGTTACCTCGGTAGGAGGGGTGGAAATAGAGATCGCCTCCGACCGTGGGGATGCCCATGCAGTTGCCATAACCCCCGATGCCGGCTACGACCCCATTTAAAAGTCTTTTAACCCGGTTGTCGCTTATCTCGCCAAATCTTAGGCTGTTAAGGGAGGCTATGGGTCTAGCCCCCATGGCGAAGATATCGCGGATAATACCGCCAACCCCGGTGGCCGCCCCCTGGTAGGGTTCAATGGCCGAAGGGTGGTTGTGGCTCTCCATCTTAAAAGCCGCCGCCAAGCCGTCGCCTAGATCGACCACCCCGGCGTTCTCTCCAGGTCCCTGGAGGACCATGGGTCCGGTGGTGGGAAATTTTTTAAGATGGGCCTTGGAGTTTTTGTAGCCGCAGTGTTCGGACCACATGACGCCGAAGATGGCTAGTTCCAGGTAATTGGGGCTGCGGCCCATTAGCGATTCGATCTTATTAAATTCTTCTTCGGTCAGGCCGTGTTCCGACCACGGGGCGTCTTGCCGGCTCATAGGGGGTTAGCCTCTCTGTTGGGCGCCGGACTTTTTGGTAGGCGCAAGGCGATAGCTATTTAAAATTGAGGTAAATAAAGCCCGCCCGTCGGTCCCGCCTAAGATATCTTCGGCCAAGCGTTCGGGATGCGGCATCAGCCCCATAACGTTACCATTTTGATTAATGACGCCGGCTATGGCGTCTAACGAGCCGTTAGGGGAGGCGTTAGGGTAAACTTGGCCTTCGGGGGATGAGTATCTAAAAACGATGCGGCCTTCATCTACCAGCCTTTTGTGTTCCTCTGGCCCGACAAAGTAGTTGCCCTCCCCGTGGGAGATGGGCAGACGCAGGATCTGGCCCAAAGCGTAATCACAGGTAAAGGGGGTTGAATTATTTTCAACTCGCAAGAAAATATCCTTACACAGATATTTAAGATCGCGGTTACGCATCAGGGCCCCGGGCAGGAGGCCGGCTTCCGTTAGGATCTGAAAGCCGTTACAAATGCCTAAAACCATCCGGCCAGCTGCGGCTTGACGGGCCACTTCCTTCATGATGGGTGAAAACCTGGCCACGCAGCCGGTGCGCAGGTAATCGCCAAAGGAAAAGCCCCCGGGAATAATTATCAGATCGTAGTCACTGATGTGGGACTCTTTGTGCCAAATGAGATCGGCTTTTAACCCGGTTACGGCGTACCAGCTGTTGACGTTATCACGGTCACAGTTGGAGCCTGGAAAGACGATAACGGCTGTTTTCACAATAAGGGCTCCAGCTTAACGCTAAAGGTCTCCATGTTAGGGTTGGCCAGAAGTTGGTCAGCCCAGGCGTTGACGGCTTTTAGGGCGGCTTGTTCGCTTTCTTCTTCTAAAACTAACTCAACGAGTTTGCCGACCCTGACAAAGTCAATGTTTTGGTAGCCTAAGCTTTTTAGGGCCCTCTCTAAGGTCGCGCCCTGGGGATCGAGAACCGCAGTTTTGAGCATCACTTTGACGCTAGCCTTAAATTTCATAAAGTTAACCGCAGTCGCCAGCGGCGCCTTTCCTTTTATCTAGTTTATCTAGGTTTTCTAGGGTTTCTAAGTTACCTAAGTCAACTAAGTTATCTAAGTTAACTTAGGTTAACTTAGGTTAACTAGGGATAATTTTGGTCCAAGTTCCGCCAGGTTAACCTTTTAGGCGGTCGTATAACTGCTGATAAGCCTCTTCGACGTTACCGAGATCGCGGCGGAAGCGGTCTTTATCGAGTTTCTCATTGGTGTCGTAGTCCCAGAAGCGGCAAGTATCGGGACTTATCTCATCGCCAAGAAGTATCTCTTTATCGCTAAAACCGTATTCCAGCTTGAAATCCACGAGTTTTATCTTGCGGGCCAGAAGGTGCTCCTTGAGGATGGAGTTGACTAACAAGCTCTGCTCGGTAAGGTACTTTAGGTCTTCGGGCGTAGCTAGTGATAAGACGCTGATGTGAGAATTATTAATTAAAGGGTCGCCTAAGCTATCGTCTTTGTAGTAGAACTCAACTACGGGATGGGCCAGGACCCGGCCTTCGGGCAGCCCAAGCCTCTGGGAGAGGCTGCCAGCGGCGATATTGCGGACGACGACCTCAATTTGAATAATCTTTAGTTTTTTAACTAACATAGAACGGTCGTCGACTTTGCGGATATAGTGGCTTTTGACTCCACGGCTGTCTAAGAGTTCAAAGAACAGCGAGCTGATGGCGTTATTGAGCAGACCTTTGGAGTGGATTTGGCCTTTTTTGGCTCCATTGAAGGCGGTGGCGTCGTCTTTGAACCAGACTAAGACCTCGTAGGGCAGCTCGGTTTGGTAGACTTTCTTGGCCTTGCCTTCGTAAAGCAGTTCAAGGTTTTCAGGGGGGGTATCGGTCATCAAAATCTCCCTTTAAGCGAACGTCGAAGAATTATAGCTAATTTTATGCCAAACGAAAAAAATACCTAGGTTATGCCCGCTCGAATTAGCTTGGCGGCGGGGAAGAATTATGATATTAATTTAATAGGATTGGTTTTAGAAGCCTAGGAGAATTATGGATCTAGGATAATATCCTAAAGAAATTGTTTTTTAGGTAATTTACCTTCAATTAGCTTAGGCCCGCCGACTGAATCGGGTCTGGCCAAGCCAGTTTCCTAACCCCACATATTATATGTCGATAAAAAAAAAATACAAGATTAAATTGCAGGACATTACAAATGCAAGTAGAAAAGCAAGTACAAAAGCCAAGACAAAAGTAACTACAATAGCCATCACAAAAGCCTCCAAAGCTATGGGCCATCTTAGGTTTTATGGCGTTACTATTTTTATCGGCAAAACGAGCCAGACAGCGGCAGGCCTGAGGGAAAGGCAAGGGGAGGGCTACAAAACAAACAAGCCTTTGGAAGCCTACCTGCGCCCAATCAAACCAGGGGCCTAGATGATCGAGGCTATGAACGACGCTTTAGCGGCTTCAATTTTGGCCGAGCTCACTTTAGCCAAATTGGGCCTGGATTTTTTGGCCGGATCCATAGATGACCAGACCTAAGTCAATAATTTTAATAGCATTTTCCTTGACTCTATCATGGTAATTACCTTTAGTTATATCATTTAAGGCCTCTTTTGCGGCATTAGATAAGATATCATCAATGTCTTCCTTGGGCCCAATCTCACTGGCTGA
>JAITJB010000202.1 GCA_031279155.1 Deltaproteobacteria bacterium
TCCAAGCCCCCAATGCAGCCAATGCATCCAACTCATCGAGGGGCCGCCCGCCTACTCTAGCTGCGAAAGCTATCCTCTGGCTTTCGGGCTGGCTATTTTTGGGCGTCTTATTTCAGGCCATAAACTTTATTCCCCTCTGGCCCTTCTTTGGCCCATTTTTCCTTTGCCTCCTTTTAGCCCTGCCCATAGCCATAACTGAAAGCTACCTAAACGCCCTAAGCGCCTCGACCTTAATGACCCACCTAAACCCTCTGGGATTCTACGCCAGCTATATATCGCGAAGGTACGTAATTAATTTTTTTCTATTTTTCCAAGGCCTTCTTATATCTATTTTTTTGGTCGTAAATTTAGCCGGCCTTACCCTTTTAGAGTGGCTTTTGCTTTTTTCATCCTGGCCAGTATTTTTACTACTATTTTTAAATTTTAAATCAAAGCTGGCCTCAGAAGTAGCCAGCGGTTTAGTTGATTCCTACGCCGTCCGCTTAACTAAACCGGTAGCCCCTTTTTTTATGATCTGCGTTTTTACTTTGGCTAGGCATTATTTAATCGGCGCGCCGGTTTCATTTGACTCCATTGCCCAAGCCAAAGAGACGGCAGTAATAATTTTTGACCCTAACAATCAGGATATCTTTAGCTACATAGGGCAATGGGCGGCCCTCTTAGGCGGCATGCGCGATTTTACCTTCGGCCTCATCTACGATCTCCATCCCATAGTCTGGTTTATCGTCTGGCTAATGGCTTCTTGGGCTCTCTTCTACGGCCTTTCAGAAATAATGTGCTCACTAGTCATAAAAACTAGCGAATTTAAGCGCCTTTGGGCCAAACCAACCCCCCTTCAACGCCCAATATCAGCCACGTCCAGCCGCTTGGTTTTCCAGGCCCTCGTGCCACTAATGGTTGCCTCGGTAGTATATTTTTGTGGTTTTATATATTTAGAACTCACTTACCAGGGCCCTTACGGGCGAAGGGCCGATCAGATTTTGGTTAGCGTAACTGAACTGGTCATGATTGGCGACGAATATTACTCGGCAGATATCTTACAAGAAGCCGAAAAATTTAGATTGGCTCGCCTTGATATCTCTAAAGTGACAAAGGATGAACTTAATATTGCGGTCGATACGATATTTGATGGATTTAAAAATAATGTTGATGGCTATTTAGACTGGTACTATAGCCTTAAAGGAGAATTCGTTCGCTTAGGCGCCTTAGCCACTACTGAATTAGATGACTATTTGAGGGATAACCTCATGATCTTCCTGAGCCGCAATGTCGATACCGATGTTATTATTAGAATTTACAACCGTTTCAATCGCCTGGCCGCCCAATACTCCCCGGAGAACCTTAAAGCCAAATTTAAGGTAAATTTTCCTATCCCTGGGGCTTTTAACCGTAAATTTGTTGTCATTAAGCAGCTAAGCCCCGCCCATTTTGATAACTTAATCAATCCCCCGGAATTTACCTCCCTTAAGATGAGATTTACCGTATCGACCATTTCAGGCTTAACCGGGGGCATTATAGCCGGCGTTGGGGCCAGAAGGCTGGTTAACAAAATAATCTCCAAGTATTTCTATCAGACTGCCGTCAAACAACTGGCCAAGACTCTGGTCTCCCAGGGCTCATCAAAATTGCTCGGGGCCCTAGCGGGCGCGGCCGGCGGGGCGGCCTTGGCCGCGCCTACCGGCCCAGGGGCGATCGTTGGGGCGGCGGCAGGTATCGTTGTCGGCGTGGGCACGGCCTTTGCCACCGAATGGGCCATGCTCAAACTAGAAGAATTGGTCAAACGCGATGATTTCCGAAAAACCATAATAAGCGCCATCGAGCTGTCCCGTATGGAGATGAAAAACCAGATTAATTTTCTCCCGGATTTAACGTCGCCTTCTAGCCCACCAACGCCCACCAAAAAACTAGATAAGTTTTCCTAAAACCCCAAATTTTCTTGTCTCTTGGTTACTAACCACTTTGGCGCCAAAGGCCGAAATTCTTGAAACCTGCGCCCAATCGTGATATTTTGACCATACTAAAAACCCCTGCCCATTGGTTTGATAAGCCGAAATCAACCCTTACGAGCAGGTAGCTTACGACGACTTAGGCTTAATCTGGTCTGACCGCTGGCTGAGCTTTGGTCTAGGTAAGCCTTGTCCATAAATTATCAACTAGCGCTAACTATAGCCCTAACTGGAGGTAAGAGTCTGTTGCAGCCACTATTATTATGACCAACCGCTTTGTCAACGCCTTGTTAGTGATATTTTTTTGTGCTGGTCTTGGCCTAACTATCAGGGCCCACGCCTATTTATCAAAGCTAACGACGCCGCCGGAGGTTCCCAGTAACCCCAAGCGCATCGTCAGCCTCGCTCCCAGCATTACCGAGACCCTCTACGCCTTAGGTCAAGGTGATCAAGTGGTCGGCGTGACCAACTTTTGTAACTACCCGCCAGAGGCTCAATTAATCCCCAAAGTCGCCGGTTTTAATGAGGTCAACTTCGAGGCTGTCCTTAGGACCAACCCGGATCTGGTCATCCTTCCCATCGATAAACTCGCCAACCGCCAAGAATTAGATAGATTAGGCCTTTCTACGACCACCATGGACACCAGGGATCTGGAGCGCTATATGGATTCGGTCATAGCCTTAGGCCGCACCACCAACTACCAAAACCAAGCCGAACTCATTGTCGGAAGAATCCAAGGGGCCTTAAACCGGGCCGCCAGCCGGGCGGCTGGTCGCCCGCGCCCGCGCGTTTTATTTGTGGTCATGCACTCTTACCAGGGTTTTGGCTATATCAGCGAAATCACCGCTGTTGGCCGTGACGGCTTCTTTGACCGCATGCTGACCATGGCCGGCGGTGAAAACGTCTACCAAGGCGCCTTATCTTTTCCCAAGCTCTCGCGGGAAGCCATCATGACCTTAAACCCCGACGTCGTAGTCGATCTCCTCCAAGGTCCCTCGGAGATTGAATCAGCTATGAGCGATTGGATGGGTTTAGGCGATAGCGTAGGCGCGGTCAGAAATAACCGCATCAACCTTTTTACCGAAACATCTGATACTGTTCCTGGTCCCAGAATCCATTCGACTATCGATAAGCTCTCCCTGGCCTTCTTTCCCGAGAACCCTTAACAATGATAATCCCTAACCAAGATAGGCCCTAACAAAGATAAGTTATAGCCAAAATAGCTATAACAAAGAAAGCTCTAACAAAGAGAAGCCCTAGCCATGCCCAATAATTCCGTCGTTTCCGCCATTGAAGCTAAAGATCTCTCCTTTTCCATCGATGGCGTCGATATCCTCCGCCATGTTAGCTTTAATATTAATAAAGGCGACTTTATGTCCATAATGGGCCCCAACGGCGCTGGTAAATCGACTTTACTTAAGTGCCTGATGCGCCTCTATGAGCGGGGCCGCACCGATGGGGTGATTAAGATTTATGGCCAGGATATCAAAAGCTATCCCCAAAAGAAGTTGGCCCGCCTAATAAGCTACGTGCCCCAAGGCGGCGGCTGGATCCCGCCCTTTACGGTCGCTGAGCTTTGTAAACTCAGCCGCTTTCCCTATACCTCAGCTGTCTCAGGCTTAACCGAAGCCGATGAAAGGGCTGTAGCTAAGGCCATTGAGCTAACCGATCTGGCCCCCTTAGCCAAAAGGGCCTTAAAAACTCTCTCCGGCGGCGAGAGACAAAAGGCCTATCTGGCCGCCGCCTTAGCCCAAGAGACCTCCATAATGCTCCTCGATGAGCCTTCGGCCTCATTAGACCCTAGGCACGCTTACGAGCTATCAGAGCTATTAAGGCGCCTTAACAGCCAAAACGGCCTAACCATACTCATCATCACTCACGACCTTAACCAGCCCTTAAGGGCCGGCGGCACGGTCTTAATGCTAGTTGATGGGCAAAGGACCTTTTTTGGGCCAGCTTCTGGCCTCTTAACCGGCCACGTCTTAGAGGACGCTTTCCGCCACGAATTCTTATACCTTGACCACCCTAGCGGCCAAGGTCAAGTCATCATAAGCCGATGAATACTTATACAAAAATAAGCATATTAATAGCCGTGTCCCTTGGTATCACCTTAGCCAGCCCTTTCTTTGGCTTAAGCTTTATTGAGCCATCGTCTCTTTTTATCGACGATCATCAGGACGCCGCCGTCTTCTGGCGGCTTCGGGCCCCCAGGGCGGCGGCGGCCTTCTTAGCCGGGGCCGGGCTATCGATGAGCGGCATGGTCTTCCAAGCTCTCTTCCGAAACCCTCTAGCTACCCCCTTTACCCTAGGCGTTTCTTCAGGCGCGTCGCTGGGGGCCTCCATCTATTTTTGGCTGGGCGGCATCGCTTTAGTCCGTTCGGGCTCGGTTGGGCCGCTAACCTCATCACTGGCCGGAGCGGGGTTATCGATGTTTTTGGTCTGGACTATCACTAGATCTCGAGGCGGCATGTCTACGGCCATCATGCTTTTAGCCGGAGTTGTCATAAACTTTTTCTTTTCTTCACTGGTCCTCTTTGTCCAATACTTAAGCGACGCCCACGATTCTCTTAGGATTATGCACTGGCTAATGGGATCGCTGGCTAGTTTAGAGACGGCGAGGCTGGCCGATCTGGCCTTTGTCGTCATCTGCGGCGGGGTCTTTATTACTATTTTGGCCCCGGAAATCGATTTACTTACTACCGGCGAGGAGATGGCGGCCAGCCGGGGGGTAAAGCTAAGCTCGCTAAAACTTAAGATCTTCTTATCAGCCTCCATCATGGTCGGGACCGTGGTCTCCTTAGCCGGCCCCATAGGCTTTGTCGGGCTGATGGTCCCCCACGCGGCCCGGCTCTTTTTGGGCTGGAATCACCGACTTTTGACCCCGGCCGTCTTTTTTTCCGGCGGGGCCTTCTTGGTCCTGTGCGATCTGGCCTCCCGATTAGTTTTAGCCCCGGCTGAAATCCCCATCGGCATTGTCACCGCCCTTTTGGGCGGACCATTTTTTCTGTGGATTCTTTTCCGATCCGGCTCGATGGGCGATCTTTTTTGACAAACTCTGGCCTTAAGAGTTATCATCAGTCAAAATCAGCCAAGCTTAAAAGATATTAAGTAAGGCTCTAACCAAAACCCATAACCGATAATATGCCGGATAATATGCCCGATAATAAACCCGATACTAGCCCCTTAACGCCTGAGCAGCAGCTGGCCATGCAAACCACCTCTAAACTCTCAGAGGCTTGGCTTTTTGCGGCTAAAAAACACAACGCCCAGCTCTACCCTGGTACCGATCTGCCTTACTTAACTCACCTAGGTTCCGTAGTTTTAGTCCTCTGGCAGGGCTTATTGGCCAAACCAACGGCTCGGGCGGATTTGGCTTTATTGTGCGCTATCCTCCACGATACTATCGAAGACACCCAAACGAGCCCCGAAGAGCTTTCCGCTTTATTTGGCGAGGAGGTTAAAACAGGGGTATTAGCCTTATCCAAGGACCCGAACTTAAGCGGTCAGGCGGCTATGATTGACTCTTTAAGTCGCATCCAAAAGTGCCCAAGTGAAGTCTGGATGGTAAAGCTGGCCGACCGCATAGCTAACCTGACCGTCCCGGCGGCCCACTGGTCAGCTGATAAACGCCGCCTTTACGCCCAAGAAGGCCTTTTAATCTACCGAGAACTTTATCCGGCCTCAGACTTTTTATCTTTGATGCTTAAAAAGCGCATCTCGGCCTGGCTCGATGAGTAAACTTCGAAATTTTTGATAAGCCTAGGCCATCAATTAGCCTTTATTTTTTTTAAATTAGGAGTTTATCGATTAATGTTTAAGTCGATATGTGACAGCCTATGACTGAAAAAAACGCCCCAGAGATCTGGGGCTTAATTACTGACATAGAACTGCCGTTGGAGATAAATCCCTCTATTGCCCTGCCTTTTGAATCGTCATCACTTAAAATGATCACCTTGGATCTTTTAAGAGAGGCCTCAACCATAGCCAAGCCCAAAGCCGCCTGGAAACTAGCCCTCATAGATTGGCCGTATGGGCCGGAAGCTGACGCCATAAAGGTTGGTGAAGTTGTTTTCCAAAGCTCATTTATAAGTGGTAATCTAAGAGATCTAGGCCGGGCTTTTCCGTTTGTGGCCACCGAAGGCCAGGAACTGGCCGCCTGGGCGGCTAAGCTGCCCCTAAAGATTAAATCAGCCGCCTTTTTAGTCCGCTATTTGGCCCTCAAAGAGGCCGAGAGACGACTGGAAGAATTTTTAACAGCCCACTTCGATCTGGGAACCATTGGCGCCATGAGCCCGGGCGTTCTGCCTGAGTGGCCGCTTAGCGGGCAAGTGCAGCTTTTTGAGCTCTTAGGCCCCTTAGTTAAGGCTTTAGAAGTTACCCTTAAGAGCCCCTCGATGTGGATGAACCCGGACGTGAGCTCTTCAGGTCTTTTCTTTGAAACCGAGGCCGGTTACCACAACTGCCTCCTTTGTCCCTTAGACTGCTGCCCGATTAGGCGCTTTGAGCGCCAAGGATAAACTTTTCGGTCCTTTTATTCTGGTCCCCTTTGGGCGTTATCCGGAGAAAACCGATGAAAATTTTATTTTTTTGTTTTATGTTTCTGGCTCTTTTTTCTTTGGCCCCCGAGCAACTGGCTTTGGCCGCCGATACGGCCCCGGAAGCCGCCGCTCAGCAAGCGGCCCTCATCGAGCCAACGGAACCATCCGAAATCTCTCAAAAAACTGCGGCCTGGGCCAACGATTTTGCCTTCCGCCTGGCCCGCAGTTTAGCTGCCAAAGCTGGTAACGATAACTTAGTTACCTCGCCTTTTTCGGTCTGGCTGCCCTTAGCCGCCTTAGTTGGAGCTACGGATTTAGACTTAAGGCCTAGCCTAACTGTTATTATTGGGGGGCCAGAAGCCTCCCCTGAAACAATCGATCAAAGCGCGTCAAGATTAATTTACAGCCTAACTACTCCCCGGGGCCAAAAAAACAATCAAGAAAAAAGCACCCTAAAAATCGCTAACGCCATTTTTGTTAGTAATAATCAAGGCTTAAAGCCAGAATTTGCCCAAAGGCTAAATGATTTTTATTTAGCCCAAGCGATAACGGTCGATTTTAAATCCCCTCAAGCCGTTAAAACCGTTAACGATTGGATAGCCGAAAAGACGCTCAATAAAATTACCGATCTAGTCTCTGAGTTTGACAGCCAAACCATAGCCGTCTTAGCCAACGCCATTTACCTAAGCGACAGTTGGCTTGAGCCCTTCAATAAACAATCCACTAAAAAGGGCGCCTTTCACTCCCCCACAGGGGATCGAGAGGTCGATCTTATGGAAAATAATAAGGAGTATTCTTACTTTGAAGATGATGCCCTTCAGGCTGCAAACCTAAAACTAGCCGGCGGCGGCGGGCTTTACGTCTTACTACCCAAAGACGGACAGGCTACTAGTTTACTGAGCACTCTAACAGCCGCGCGCCTAAACGAAATCGACCAGGGCTCAAATCTGACCCCTGGACGCTTGGTCCTACCTCGCTTTAAAATCCAGAGCCCAACTTTTGAGCTAAGCGAAAGCCTCCAAAAACTAGGGGTTACTCTATTTTCACCATCCTTAAAGCCGCTTACAGGCGGCGTGGTCACAGATAATTCGCCGCTCTATATATCCAAAGCCCTCCATAAAGCCTTAGTTGAGGTCGATGAGTTGGGGCTTACGGCGGCAGCGGCCACGGTCATGGGCATGACCAGGACATCTTTAAACATGGCCCCGCCCTTTGAGATGATCTGCGATAAGCCCTTTGTCTTTGTCGTTTACGGTCGGGCCTACGATAACCCCGTCCAGGTTTTATTTACCGGTATCGTCAACCAACCCTAGGCTTTTTATAGTCAATTAAAGGTTTTCTAAATTTAAAGCACGCGAATAAAAGCTTCGGGGTTGGCCCCGAAGCTTTATTTTGGGCAATTTATTTTTTTTGGTCAATTATTTTTGGACTATCGGCTAGATAAGCTTATTTGATCCAGGCGTACAGTCCAAAGGTAACTTGCCAAAAGTAACTTTCCCGACAAGTAGCTTTCCCGACAAGTAACTTGGCCAACAAGTAGCTTGGCCAACAAGTAACTTTCCCGACAAGTAGAGATCGGAAGAG
>JAITJB010000003.1 GCA_031279155.1 Deltaproteobacteria bacterium
AACGGCGGGGCCATCGCCCTAGGGCACCCCATTGGGGCCAGCGGCGCGCGGATATTGGTTACATTACTCTACGCTATGGAAGAAAGAAACGTAAAGCGGGGCTTAGCGACGCTTTGTATCGGCGGCGGCATGGGTACGGCCATCGCCGTGGAAAGATGAGGCTAAACTATGCCAGTTTCCATCATAAGCGCCAAAGACGCAGCTGACTTAATCCCTGATGGGGCCACGGTAATGTTCGGGGGCTTTATGAACTGCGGCGGACCTAAGACCGTGGTAGATTCTTTAATTGAAGCCGGAAAGAAAAACCTAACCTTAATCTGTAATGACACCGGCTTACCCGGCGTGGGCGTAGCTAAGCTCATTGAAAATCACATGGTAAGTAGCCTTAAAGCCACCCACGTGGGCTTAAACCCGGAAACGGGCCGGCAGATAAACGCCCAAGAATTGGAATTTGAGCTGATACCTCAAGGGACTTTTGTTGAGAGAATCAGGGCTGGCGGGGCCGGCTTAGGCGGCTTTTTAACCCCTAGCGGGGTCGGCACAACGGTTGCCGAAGGCAAACAAGTTTTTAATATTCTAGGACGCGATTACCTACTTGAGCTCCCCTTAAAAGCGGAATTTGCCATTTTGCGGGGCAACATGGCCGATAAGGCCGGAAATATCTACTACCGTAGGGCCACCCGTAATTTTAACGTGGCCATGGCCACGGCAGCTGATACGGTTATCGCTGAAATCGAAAATATCGTTGAAATCGGGGAGCTTGATCCCGACATGGTCATGACTCCCGGCATCTTCGTAGATTATTTGGTGCCAGTCGGAGGCGAAAAATGAAGCCCAAGGAATTGATAGCCAGAAGAGTTGCTCAGGAATTTCATAACGGGGATTTCGTAAACCTAGGCATAGGCATACCGACCTTGGTGGCCAATTATCTGCCCGAAGGCGTAAGCATTACCCTCCACGCTGAAAACGGCTTTTTAGGCATGGGGCCGGCCCCGGAGGAGGGCAGCGAAGATCCTGACATCGTAAACGCCGGCGGACAGCCCTCGAGCATCCTCCCGGGCGGGGCCAGTATCGATAGTGCTACCTCCTTTGCCATCATAAGGGGCGGCCACTTGAGAGCTACCGTCTTGGGGGCTTTACAGGTCGATGAAGAAGGCAATCTGGCCAATTGGATGATCCCCGGAAAAATGGTCTCTGGCATGGGCGGGGCCATGGATCTGGTGGTCGGCGCCCGCCAAGTCATCATCGCCATGGAGCATACGGCTAAAGGCAAACCCAAAATCTTAAAAAAATGTACCCTGCCCTTAACCGCCGTCAAAGAAGTAGATCTCATCGTAACTGAGATGGGCGTCTTTGATTACCGCCAAGGCCTTACTTTACGAGAAATTGGCCCGGACGTGAGTTTAGATGACATAAGAGGAGCAACGGAAGCAAGTTTCGAGGTTTCTAACGATCTTAAGCCCATGCTGACTTAGGGTAAGCTAAGACGAACAAAGCTGAGGCGAATAAAACCAAGACAAGGTAAACTAAGACGAGCAAAACTAAGACGAGGTAAACTAAGACAAGGCAAACTGAGACGAGCAAAAAGACAAGACCCCGAGAGGCAAAGCCTCTCGGGGTCTTGTCTTTTTGCTTCTTAGATTAGCTGGTTAAGATCAGTTGCTATAGCCTAAGCGGTTAAATCTTCTAGCAAAGTTTACGGTCGGTCAGAAAAGGGGCTTTTTTTATCTTTGGCTTCACGGCATAATATCTTGTTTTTACTAATAAATTATTATTTTCTTGACAAGTTAAGCCAGATAGTTAAAAATAAAAAGCATATCTCATATTATGAGCCTGCGCCTTATATTGTGAATCAGGTCTAGCCAAGAAAAACTAGACCCCCAAGAAAATCTAGTACCAAAAAACTAGGCCTTCAAGAAAATCTAGCGCCTCAAGAAAATCTGGCCCTTGGGAAAATAGGGGGCTAAGCCCCAAATATTAGCCATCGTAGAGCTTATATACGCGGGCCAAAATAGCCTAGGTTTTTTAGGATCGTAAATTTTAGGCATAAACTAAGGCGAGACTTAAGCTGAGCCCTCAGCCAAAGGAGCTGGCATGGAAAAGCTTCAATTAAATACCCCGGATCTGGCTTCCATGGTCAAAGCCGTGGCCCCATCGCTAACAGAGATGACGCCAATAATGGTTTATTACCGAAGCGCTGTTGGCTTAGAGCAGGGTTTTATCTGGCCAGAAGGTCAAATTGGCCCAAGTGACTGGCGAGAACCCCTTCATATCGATCCCTTGATGAAGAGCGCGACTAGACCTAGGCTCTGTCACCGGGGTTGCTGCTTTGGCGGCTCAACCTACAATGGGGACTTATTGGTTATCGCTGCGCCTGAAGTCTTTCCGGAAAAAAATTTACCCCTAATTGATCTTCTTTGGTTGGCCCTAGCCCTGGACATCAAGCATAGGCAGCATATAGCTGAACTTAGCGAAAGGCTTGAATTTGAAAAAAGCCTTATTCAGTCAATGTACACCGGCTGCATAATCTTAAGTCCTGATTTAACGGTTTTAAACGCCAACCAGTTGGCTTGTGAGCTCTTAGGAACCACGGAAGATAAATTAATCGGCGGCAAACTGACTGATTTTGTCCTATCTAAACTTCTCATTTCCGAGGTCTTCACTACCGGTAAAGCCATCGAAGAGCACAATGTCCATATTAAATTGGCCGATAAAGACGTCCATATTGTTAAAACTGCAGTTCCGGTATTTGGCAAAAACGGGCGGGTCATAGCCGCCCTCGATAACTTTCGGGAGGTCAAAGAAGTCCGGCAGCTGGCTAGGAGTTCTAGTAACTCTAGCGCAACTTTTACCTTCGATGACATCATCCATGAGAGCCAGGCCATGACTGAGGCCATAGATTTGGGTAAAATGGCTGCCGATAATTGCCTTTCGGTACTCATCACTGGCGAAAGCGGGACTGGCAAAGAGCTCTTTGCCCACGCCATCCATTTGGCCAGCGCCCGGCGAAATGATCCTTTTTTTGTCATCGACTGCGCTTCAATACCGAGTAATCTTGTGGCCAGTGAACTTTTTGGCTACATGGATGGGGCCTTCACCGGCTGCAAAAAGGGCGGCATGCCGGGTAAATTTGAGCTAGCTTACGGGGGGACGGTCTTTTTGGACGAATTGGGCGAGCTCCCCTTGGATATTCAGCCGCAATTTCTAAGGGTATTGCAAAACCGAGAGGTCAGGCGGTTGGGCGGAAAAGTCACCATTCCGGTCGATGTCAGGGTCATTGCCGCCACCAACAGCGATCTGCCGCAGCAAATTGCCAACGGTAACTTTCGAGAAGATCTCTATTACCGCTTAAATGTTCTGGCCATTCACATTCCGCCCTTGCGTGAGAGACGAAACGACATAATTATTTTGGCTAGGCATTTTCTGGAAAAGTACGGCCGAGCTCTCAATAAAAATAATTTAATCCTATCAGATGAAACCAAAGAACTTCTGGTCAACTACTCCTGGCCAGGTAACGTCAGGGAATTAGAAAACATGATCTCTTTGGCTGTCCATCTATGCCCTTCGGTCATAGAGCCATACCACCTGCGTTTTCCGGCCCGCTTAGCACCCAAGAGCATCTCAACTCTGGTTATCTCGCCTAAGAGCCAAGAGTTCGACTGTGAGCCGCCTTTTTTATCTATCAAAGACATAGAAGAGAAAGCTTTCCGGGAAACCATCAAAGCCTGCGGTGGAAACATTAGTAAAGCCGCCAAGCAGCTAGGGGTTGCTAGAAGCACAATCTATAAAAAAATATCCTCTTGGAACTGATTTTCTGCCCGCTAAATTGCAGTAAATTATAATCAAAAAATTAAAGGAAAATTAAATGGCTATTGTTGGTTTTGATAATATTAATAATAATAAATCTGAAGATAATAAGCACAACGCCATAGAAAAAGCCTTTGCCATAATGATGTCTTTTCTACCCAATAACGATGCCATCAGTACCATTGAGCTCAGCCGAAATTTAGGCTTTCATAAGGCCACGACCTCGCGGATCTTAAAGATTATGAACGAATTCGGGATGGTCACCCAAAACGTCACCACTAAGATGTACTCCTTGGGGCCATCGATCGTTAAATTGTCTTTAGCCATCCATAAATCTCTTAATTCAGGTTTGATCAGTTTAGCCCGGCCTTTTATGATCGATTTGCGAAAAAAAACCGGTCAGACCGTAACCTTAGAAATCCTAAATGGCCATAATGTCATGATGGGCTGCGTGGTCGAAGGAGACGTAGCCGTCAGGGTAGCCGGGCAAGCGGGCGACAGCGTGTGCTGGAACACCACTGCCGGCATGAGATCCATCATGGCCTTTTCTGACGATAAATTTGTAAACGAAATGCTTTCTCAGCCCATGATGGCCTTAACGGAATATTCCATCGTTGAGCCGGAGGAGTTTCGGATTGCTCTCAAAAAAGTCCGCCAAGACGGCTATGCCCACGAAGATGGCGAGGTCGTCGTAGGCTTTGACGCTTTGGGGGCGCCAGTTTTTGGTTTTGACGGAAAGCCCTTGTTTGCCATCTGCTTAGTTGGGCTAAGTAACCAGATTAAATCCAATAAGAGCGTATTTTCAGAAGCCTTAAAGGAGACGGTAAAAGAGATCTCTAAAACCTTTATGTATGATGGCGCATCTTAATTGTGCTATCTAAATTTCGTATTGTCCGGCCAAAGATGACTAGAGATATTATAGACATAATACCCGCCAATATTAGGCCAGCTTGAAACGAGCCCGTATAGTCTTTGCCATTACCCAAAATCATGGTTAAAGCGACGTTGGTTAGGTTAGCTACCATGACCAAAAATCCCAAAGCCGTTCCCATATAGGCGGGCTTCATAACTAAACCGCCAAGGTTAAATATCGGGCCATAGTTTAGTCCGCTTAGGGCGGCCAGCATAATACCCAATACCAAGGTTAACCAAATATTTCCGCTCAAACCCAACCACAGATAGAGCCCGGCCACCGACAAAACCACCCCTATGATGGCTGCGCTCTTACTAATCAAAGTCAAAATTAGCCCTGAGCCGCAGCGGCTGAGAGTTCCTATCAAAAGGATTATGATGGTAAAGGTCGTCCAGTGGGCTAACGGGCGGCCAGATCTTTCCGACAATATGGACGGTAGCCACTGGCCTAAGTTGTTTAGAGTGCCAAAAGAAAAGCCGTGGAGTAAGCCTAGAGCCCAGATTTCTTTTGATTTTAGGATCGCAGGTATGGCCGTCCGAACGAGCCCGGCCCAAGAAACGCTAGATTCGTCAGAAGCGCCAGAAACATAAGAAACGTTAGAAACGCCAGAATCGCCACTCGATTTTGGCTTTTTTTCTCGAATAGCCGGAGTGGCCGCCAATACCAAAACGAACATAATGGCGCATATTAAGTAGGCCCACTTCCAAGATAGACCGCCGCCAATTGACAGGCAAAGATAGGGCAAAACCGTCCCCAAGCAAAAGGCCCCGCCCTGGTAGCCTTGGAGTTTGGCGATTTGATCTTTTGGAGCCATCTGCCCAATGAGCTTTAAAACTGACAAAAAGTTAAGGCAGGTGCATAGCCCAAGGACGAGGCGCATGGAAATGGCCAGGGCTAAACTAGAATATGCTAGAAATGGCGCTAAATTGGCGAAAATAGCTAACAGGCCAGAAAAGACAAGCGTTTTATATGGACCAAATTTATCGATGATGAGGCCAGAGGGAATCTGAAATAGAGAATGAGCCCACAATAGAGCACTAAAAAGAAGCGACAGCCCGCCGTAACTGACCCCATAGAGAGCCATTAAGTCATCGGCCAGCGGCGGGAGATTCATAAAAGCAAACCCCACCGCCAAACTGGCTAATATCGGATACCAAACATATACGGCCATATTAACTCGTAATTATGACTGAAATTATCTTGGGATTTTCCCCTGGCGTTTACGCCGGGCAAACATGTCTACAAAACATGCCATCCATTTTTCCCCTAGATTGTATCTCCATAGTTAAAACTTGCAAGTTTCAGGCCGCAGCTGCTGCCGCCGCAGCTAGGCCCAGGCTAGGCTCATGGCGGTAGCTTAAATGTCCAGGCTTAATCTTAAAATTTACCCTGTGGCAGCTAATCTCT
>JAITJB010000004.1 GCA_031279155.1 Deltaproteobacteria bacterium
GCAATCTCTTTACGCCCTTCACCCAAGCCGATAACTCCACGACCCGTAAATACGGGGGCACCGGCTTAGGGCTGACTATTTCTAAGCGCTTAGTTGAAATGATGAGCGGCGAGGTCAAATGCGAGAGCCGCCCAGGGGTGGGTAGCGTCTTTACCTTTACGGCTCGCTTTGGCCTACTTGAGCCCTGGATACCCAAAAGTCAGCCGGCCCCCTTCCAGGGCCGATTGGCCTTGGCCGTAGACGATAACCCCTCGGCTCTCCAGGTTTTAAGCCGCAATTTAGGGCTTTTGGGCTTTGAGGTCACCCGCTCCTCTTCAGGGGACTCGGCCATAGCCAGAATCAAGGCCATGAAGGACAAAGGCGATCGCTTGCCGGAATTGGTGGTTGTCGATCAAGAGATGGGCGGCATGACCGGTATTGAGACCATTGGCGAGCTCATTAAGCTCATCGGCGATCCCATTACCATTTTAACCGTGGCCGGGCTATGCTCCCAAGCTTTCCAAAATGAGGCCCAAGCCGCCGGGGTTAGATCGGTCATTACCAAGCCTTTGGCCTACAATTCCTTAGCCTCAACTATCAAATCCATGCTTGAGCCCGACAAAAAGGGCCAGAAGTCTAAACCCAAGAGAGCCAAAATCGACTCCAACGAGTACGTGGGCCACCTTAAGGGAACGCCCATACTTTTGGTTGAAGACAACGAAGTCAACCAGATGGTGGCCAGCGGCATCCTCAGGAAGGCCGGCTTGGTCGTTAAGATTGCCAATAATGGCCGCGAGGCCGTGGAGATGGTCCAAGCCGAGCCCTTTGCCCTGATCTTAATGGACATTCAGATGCCGGAAATGGACGGCTTAGAGGCTACCAGGGTCATTAGATCTCTAAATGGTTTTGATAAAATACCCATCGTGGCCATGACCGCCCACGCCATGAGCGGCGATCGCGAGATGAGTATTGAGTCGGGCATGAACGACCACGTAAATAAACCCATCGATGTGCTTGAACTCTTTAAAACCATAGCCAAATGGCTGCCGCCCAAAGCCCCGTCTGAGTACGGCCCAGATGAAGATATCTCTAGCCACGCCAATTATCCCGCCTCCTCCACTTCGCCCCTAGCCCAGGAAGCCTCGCCAGTCTCCGATATCTCCTCGATTAACTCCCACCTAGCTCGTAAACTCTAGATCTTAACTATCTAACTATCCTAAAAAGCCCGAAAAAAGCAAGGTTGAATTGTCAAGAAATTTTAGGTAGTATATTGACATTTCGAAAGCCAGACCATCTTAATCTCGCTTTTTTTGGTCAAGTTAAGAGCTCTATGGTTTTGGCTATATTCCTTTTTTGGGGATAAAATTATAATTAATTGGAGGAACTAACATGCCTGCTACAGATAAGAAGGTCATCGAAGATCTCAAGGCCGCTTTCGCAGGGGAATCCCAAGCTAACCGCAAATACCTGGCTTTTGCTGCCAAGGCTGAGACCGAAAAGATGCCCTACGCGGCTAAGATTTTTCGGGCCGCCGCCGAAGCTGAGACCATCCACGCCCATAGCCATTTAAAACTCTTAAATGGGATTTTGAGCACGGCTGAAAACCTTCAAGAGGCCATCGGCGGTGAAACTTTCGAGTTTACCAAGATGTACCCCGAGATGATCGAAGACGCCAAGAAGGCCGGTGATAAAGGCAGCGAGCGCGGCTTCAGCTTGGCCAACGAGGCCGAGAAGGTCCACGCTGAGTTGTTTAAGAAGGCGGCGGCCAACCCGTCCCAAGCCGCTCCCAAGGTCTTTGTCTGTAAGGTCTGCGGCCACGTGGCCGAAGGCGAGGTTCCTGACGTCTGCCCGATCTGCGGCAGCAAGCATCAGGTCTACTTTGAGATTGACTGATAACCTTTAGCTTTTTCTTTCAAACCCCGGCCCCTGTGGTTGGGGTTTTTTTTATTTACTCAAGGCTTAGCTTGAAAGAGCTCTGGCATTTTTTTACCATGGGGTGTATAATACAATAAGCTGAATCTTTAAATGGTAAGAAAAAAAATAAATGATTAAGCTAATTAATAAAAATGAGTTTACCTTTTTTGGTTATCTCTTCTTAAATAATCAATAATTGTAATTAAAAATTTAAAATATATATAATATTTTTATTTAGCTAGTTTTGGGCTTTTGGTAAGCCTAGGCTTAAGTTTTGGGCTTAAATTTTGTTTTGGGTGAGTGGTCTAGTTCGAATGCTTTTTGGTATTTGAAAAATCGACTCTAAGGGCGCCATTTAGTCAGGTGATTTTTATGGAAAGATTGAAACGTTGTCCAGTCTGCGGCTTGGTCCAACCGGACGCCATTGACTGTCAGTCTTGCGGGACGTCACTATTAAACGTAGGCTTCTGCGGACCTGCCCCGGCTACGGGCCAGGCGGCCCTTAGGCCGACCATGGTTGAGCCTAGAAAGCCGCCGGCCGAACCCAATCCCCCGGCAGGTCTTTTACTTAGAAGTCAAACCGGGAAGCTCATTAGGCTTAAAAGCGGCGACATCATTGGCCGGACTTCGGCTGGTAGTGAGCAGCTAACCGAGTATCCCAGCGTTTCACGGCAGCACGCTAAGGTTATCTACCAAGATGGCCACTGGATTATCGAGGATTTAGACTCCGTTAACGGTCTATACGTAAATGGTCGCCGCATTAAGAGGGCGGTCTTGGAATTGGGCGGCGCCTTCTCGCTCTCCCAATCTTGCCAACTGACGGTGGTCTCGTGCTAGCTGTTTTCTTCACTCACGAGGGTCCGACCAGGCCAGAAAACCAAGATGCTCTTTTATTGGGGGGCGAGGTCTACACCAGAACCGACGCCCCTATGTGCCTGGAATTTGATGATATCGGCGTCTTTGTCGTGGCCGATGGGGTGGGGGGCTACCAGGGCGGTGAAATCGCCTCCCAAACTGTACTAAGATCCTTTGCCAGTTACGATATAAACGATGATGAAGAACCTTTATTGGCCGTAAGGCGCCTCTGCCGGGAAGCCTCCGAAGAGATAGCCGCCATGGCCGAAGACGATAGCGATCTAGTCAACATGTCCTCGACCATCGCCGGGGTGGTTATTGGCCTAAATAACATCGCCGTCTTTAACTGCGGCGACTGCCGGGTTTACCGCTTCATAAAGCCCTACTTAACCAAGCTAACCCATGACCACTCAGCCGTCCAGCTTCTCTTCGATAACGGATTAATCGAGGAGTCGGAAATGCGGACCCATCCTAGGAAAAACGTCATCATGAGCGGGGTTGGCCGAAATGACGGGGAGACAGATATTTTTTATAGGCGTCTCCCCTTTATCACCCCCTTAAAACTCTTTCTCTGTAGTGACGGGGTCTGGGAATCCTTGGATCTAGAAAGATTAGAAGAGATCCTGTGTTTACCCACCATACAGGCCGGGGAGATATTAGCCCAGGAATTGTTTGACCAAGGGGCCCAGGACAACGTAAGCTTTATCATTTTAGATATTGCCTGATTTGGCTGTAGGTTATGAAGTCTAGAAATATCAAGCCAAGTATATTAAAAAAAATAGATCCTTGGGCCTTCTTTTTTTGTTGCAAAAAACTTTTTAATAAGTTAATCTAGACGTACGATCGATTGTTAGTCGGCTCGGTCGTCCAACCACGGGCCGCGTCTAAAAACTTACGTTTTTGGCTCTTTTAACCCGTCGGTAGCCGATGGATGACCACTCTACAAAGCCTAACAAACTGGCCGCTAACTGGCCGCTAACTGGACCACTAACTGGCTAAACC
>JAITJB010000033.1 GCA_031279155.1 Deltaproteobacteria bacterium
CTACGATGTGGCTAGCTTACTTCCTAGGGCGGCCGGCTTTTTAATGCAAAAAGAGCTCGTGCATCTAGATCTCGTCTTAAACCCCAAGCCCCCCTTTGTGGCCGTTGTGGCTGGCTCAAAATACGACACCAAAATCGGGCCCCTAAATAAGCTCTACGACCAAGTAGATCACCTGCTCTTGGGCGGGGTCATCTACAACGCCTTTTTGAGCGCCAAATACGGCGTAACCGTCCAAGGCGTCGATGAGGCCGACGTGGAACTGGCCAAAGGCTTGGTGGAAAAAGATAAAAATAAAGGCAAGATTCTTGAGCCTAAATATTTAATTGAAAGCCAGACCTTAGATCGCAGCGAGAACTCACAAGTGAGGCAAATCAGTACCGCTGACTTTAAAGAAGGTCAAAAATACGCTTACATCCTAGATATCGCCGCCCAATCTTACGACTGCGACAAGATTAAGGCGGCCATAGGCTCGGCTCAAACCATCTTCGTTAACGCCGTCATGGGCCTAACCCCCCATTTTCCGGAGGGCAGCGCCGGGCTCTACTCTTTGATAGCCAAAAACGCCCAGGCCAAAAAGCTCTTCGGCGGCGGCGACACCTTAACTGAGCTTAAGAATCTGACCCCAGGCGTCTATTTAGAGGCCTTAGACGATGATTCCTATTACTTCTTTACCGGCGGCGGCGCCGTCTTAACGGCCATTGAAAGCGGAGCTTATGGCCTTAAACCAGTGGCCGCCTTACTTAAGTCCTAAACCAGGCCGCAAACGGAAGATAGGTTTTATTGTTTTATGGCTACCTCCCCTATTAACTTAGCTGACTCTCCTCTTCTGTCGCCTAATTCGCCTCTGATCCAGATGTGGAAGTTAGCCGCCGAGATAGGGGAAATCATTAGACAGAGAACTTTAACCCTATCTATCGCCGAAAGCCTTACCGGCGGCTGGGTGTCAGCCGCCATAACCGGCATCCCTGGTAGTTCCGACTACTTCACCAACGGCATCGTAGCCTATTCTAACCAAGCTAAAATTAGTCTCCTAGGCGTAAAGGCCGAGACCTTAGAGTCCCATGGGGCGGTCAGCCCCTTTTGCTCGCGGGAGATGGCCAGAGGTATCCGCCGCTTGGCTGGTACCGACTTAGCCCTGGCCACCACGGGCATAGCCGGCCCCTCTGGGGGCTCGGTCTTTAAGCCAGTGGGCTTAGTCTTTATGACCGCCGTCGACGGCGATCGCTTTGTGACTGTTGAGAGACGCTTCAGTGGAGACCGCCTGACTATTACCATATCGGCGGCCCTTGAAGCGTTATCATTACTTAAGACCTTCTTAACCACCTAGACAAAAAATTGTCTAGCCAGCTGGAATCGAGCCGTTAGTACATGTCCTATGACCATACAAGCTCAAAAGATCAACAGATCTCTGAGCTGAAAGCCGAAAACGAGCTTTTAAAAAAAGAAATCGCCGAACTGAAACTTCAGGTTCTCTCCGGGGTCATCAAAGTATGCTCTGGCTGTAAGTCCCTTCAGTCCTCAAGTGGCGAATGGATAGCTCTAGACCGCTACATAGAGCTCTATACCAAGGCTACCTGTAGCCACGGATATTGTGACAGCTGCGCTCAGAAGTTACTTGACGACATGACAAGTAGCGACGCCGCAGGTTGAGTGAGTGCCTGACAAGTGAAAGCTTCTCTGATAGGGGAAAACCTCTCTGGCCGCGAAACAGTTTTTAGAGCTCTGACCGGGTCAACGCCGTCAACTGTCCAAGGCGATACCCGCTTAGGCGAAGCCTTAGTCCAAGATGAGCGCTTAGATAACTTAAGTTCCATCTACCAACCCCGCAAACACACGCCGGCCAGGTTAGAGTTAACTCTCCCCAAACCCTTGGGTGTGGGCCGGGAGACGGTTAAATCATCCTTAGAAAAAGTCCGCGATAGCGACTGCCTGCTCTTGGTTTTAAGAAACTTCCCATCGGACAAGGCGCCCGATCCCAAGGCCGAGGCCAGTTTCTTCCTCTCAGAACTCATGGTAGCTGATTATTTGACCGTCACCAAGCGCTTAGAGAGGCTCTCTGAAGAAAAAAAGCGGGGTAAGCCTAACGACCCCATGGAGGTTGAAAGCTTAACTGAAGCCCTAGAGCTACTAGAATCGGAAAAGCCCTTAAGGGACGCCCCAAAAATTGCCAAGAGCCCAAAACTTCGCGGGTACGGCCTTCTATCAGCTAAGCCCATTTTAATTTTATTAAACGATCCCGATGATTTTAACGAGCAAAACAATCCTGACAATCCTGACGAGCCTGGCAATTCTGACAATTCTGGCAATTCTGACGACGCTCCTAATAAACCAGGCCCGCTTCAAGATTTAGGTCAAAATATCCCGGTTTTAAGGCTTCGGGGCCGCTTAGAAGAAGAATTTAGCCGCCTAACATCCGAAGAAGCTTCGGAATTTATGGCCGACTACGGCTTAACTGAGCTAGCGGCAGCCAGAGTCATCCGGACCTTATATAGGCTAAACGATCTGGTTAGCTTTTTTACCGTGGGCGATGATGAATGCCGGGCCTGGACAGTTAATCGCGGGGATACGGCGCTAGTAGCCGCCGGCCGCATTCATAGCGACATCCAAAAGGGATTCATCCGAGCTGAAGTGGTCTCCTACGAGGACTTTAAAGCCTCAGGCTCCATGGCTGAGGCCAAAAAAAAGGGCTTAGTTCGGCTGGAAGGTAAAAACTATATTATCAATGACGGCGACATCGTCTTATTTCGTTTTAACGTTTAGGGCTAACTATGTCTTCCTTCAAGCTCTCTACGAGAACTTTAGAGCTTCTAGCGCTCCTAGGCGCAAGCTATGACCGGGACTTCTACCATAGCCATAGAGATGAAATTGAAACTTATATTATCGAGCCGGCTCGCTACCTGGTTATCGAGGTCGGCGAAAGGCTAAGGAAGGTCTTCCCCGATCTCGTCGTGGAACCTAAAGTTGACCGCAGCATTTACCGGCTCTACCGCGACGTTCGCTTCTCCCCCGATAAGCACCCCTACAAAGGTCACTTGGGCTTAATCTGGTGGGACGGCAAAATCGCCGGTAAACTCCAAAGCCCGTCGTTTTACTTTCATCTAACGGCTGAAGGCTGGTTGTGGTCGACCGGGGTTTATAGCTTCTCCCCTGCGGCTTTAGCCGCCTGGCGGAGGGCCTTACTAGATCAAAAAACCGGGGCGGAATTTTTAAAGATAGCAAGTAAGATGGCCGGTTTAGGTCTTAGCTTCAGTCAGCCTGAGCTTAAAAGGAGCCCAACGGGCTTTGATAATCCTAAAACCGAAAATTGGGCAAGATACAAGGGCCTTTACACCTGGATGGATCTAAACGAGCACGATAAAAAACTGTTCGGCCCCAAGGCGGCCTCTCTCATAGTTGACCATTTTTTATCGACTGAAAGCCTCTACCGCTACCTAAGGAGACTCTATGACGACCGGAGGCCCAATGAAGAGATCCCGGCTAGTATTAAGCCCAAAACCGCAGCCGTAAAACGCAATACCAGCTATCAATATGATTTTTGATAATAATCGAGGAATATTCTAGTTTACTGCAGTTAATTTTTATCGGAGGTAAAATTGGGGAAACTTCTGGTCATCGATGATGATCTGAGCATGCGCGAAGTCATGGAGCTGATCCTCAAAAACGCCGGTCACAGCGTCGAACTGGCCGATGGCGGCGCTAGCGGTTTGGAAAAAGCTCTGACCAACGACTTCAACCTTATTATCTCCGACATCCGCATGCCCGATCTGACGGGTTTGGAGCTCTTAAAAAAGCTCCGCGAGGCCAACTGCCAGACGACGGTCATTTTAATCTCAGCCTTTGCTAACGATGCCAAGGCCGTGGAAGCCATGAACCTAGGGGCTTATGATTTAATACCCAAGCCCTTCAGGCCCGCTGACCTGGTAGCGGTCGCCGATTCCGCCTTAGCCCACCGCGACGCCGACATGGAGCGCCAAGCCTTAGCCGAAATGGTTATCAGAAATCAGCGCTTCAGCGGCCTGGTTGGATCCTCGCCAGCCATGCTCCAGGTCTACGACTTAATTAAGAGGGCGGCCCAGACCAATACCAGCATCTTAATTACCGGCGAGAGCGGCACGGGTAAAGAACTGGTCGCCAGAGCGGTCCACGCCAACAGTAACCGGGCCGATAAGGCCTTTGTAGCCATCAACTGCGGCGGCATGCCAGAGCAATTGGTGGAGAGCGAGCTCTTTGGTTACAAAAAGGGGGCCTTCACCGGGGCCACAACCGATAAGCTCGGCCTTATGGCCACAGCTGACGGCGGGACGCTTTTTTTAGACGAATTAGCTGAGCTAACCCTCCCCATGCAGGTAAAGCTTCTAAGGGTCGTTCAGGAGAAGACCTTTAGGCCGGTTGGCGGAAATACCGAGCAGGAAAGCGACGTCCGCTTTATCGCGGCCACCAACAAGAGCCTAGAGTCCGAGATCATGGCCGGCCGCTTCCGCGAAGATCTCTATTACCGCCTAAATGTCATCAATATCCGCATCCCGCCCCTAAGGGAACGGAACATGGATATCCCCATCTTGGCCCATTACTTTTTGGAGAAATACAGCCGCCAGCAAAATAAAGACGTCCGAAAGCTCTCGACCTACGCCTTGGATATCCTGATGCGCTATCGTTTCCCTGGAAACGTCAGAGAGCTGGAAAACATCATCGAGAGATCGGTAGCCTTAGAGCAGTCCAACATCATCCTCCCGGAGAGCTTACATCTGGCCGATTTTAAGCGGCAGCAGTCAACAAATATTGAGCCGCCCATATTAAGGCCCGAGACCTTTGCCCCAACCGAGCACCCTAGCCCGTACGACGCCCCGATGGGGGCCGCTTCAGGCTATGGAGCGAGTGCGGGCGCGCCATCTAATATGGGTTCGGCTTTCGGCCCAGGGGCAGGGGCAGGGGCAGGGGCAGGGGCAGGCGCGGGCGCGGGCGCAGGTTCTGGTATGAGCTCGGGCGCCGGCCCGGGCGCCAGCCTAAGCGCAGGAGCGGCTGCTGGAGCTAGCCCTGGTTCTAGCCCTGGCTCTAGCCCGGAATTTTCTTACCTAGAACTGCCGCCGGGCGGACTCGATGACATCTTAACGGCCCTGGAGGGCTATTATCTATACAGCGCCCTGATATCTGCCGGCGGGGCCCGGAGCCGGGCCTCAACCTTGTTGGGCATTAGCCCCTGGCGGCTCAGAATGAGATTGGTAGCCTTCGGCTTAGTCGATCTAAACCCCGTGGAATTGGTCGCCCTACCCAAAGACCGATTCTCCATGCCCAATTTACCAGCCGATCTGGCCCCGGCCTGGAACAACAATTCCGTCAACTTAGACGACATCCTCCACGAAGTGGAGCGCCACTACATTAGGCTGGCCCTACAAAAGAGCCAAGACAATAAGACCGAAGCGGCTATCTCCTTGGGCCTTTCCCGGCGCTCCTTTCAGCACCGCATCGACCGGACCAACTACGAACACGAACCCATTAAACCCGAAGACGGCAAACCGCCCTCTTCCTAAGTCACATCTTAGGCCGAACTATTGATTGGATAATTTATGACCCGAGTTAATTCCAAGGCCAGGAAAGACAACTCGAACGGCGATTTTGACTACCCGGGAGACTCTATCGCCATCTGTAAGACCAGCGCAATTGATCCCTTGGAAGGGCTAAACTTAAGCTCCCGCTTTCGAACGGTGGCCGTGATCACCAATGGTTCAAGCGTCCCGGGCTTAGGCGATATCGGCCCCTTAGCGGCTCTACCCTTAGTTGAGGCCAAGTGCCGCCTGATAAACAAGATGAGCGACTTAACGGCCATGCCTCTGGCCATCAACTCTTCGGGGGCCGATGAAACCATCCGGCTAATAGACGCCCTCTCCCCGTCCTTAGGCGCCGTCAACCTCGAGGCCTTCGGCGACGCCGGGGCGCTTATCATTAAGCGCCGGGTTTCCGAAGCCGGGGAAATACCGATTTACCTAGATTCCTTAGATGGCCTTCCGGTTATCTGTTTGGCCGCCTTACACAACGCCCTTAAGGTGGTCGAAAAGAAAATGACCGAGGTCCGCATAGTCATAGCCGGCGGGGCCATCACGGGCCTAGCCTTAGTTGACTTTTTAAGATTAGCCGGGGCCTCTGACGTCGTAGTCTGCGACCGGCTTGGAGCCATCCACAGGGGCCGAAGCGGCCCCACCAATTGGGTCAAGGAAGAACTGGCCTCGAAAACTAATCCTAGGCAAGTTAAGGGAAGTCTTCCTAAGGTTACCTCCGGTAGCGACGTACTTATTTTACTATCTGACGCCAGTCCCCCCAAAGAGATAACCCAGGCCATGGCGCCTAAGGCCATTATCTTAAACTTTTCCTCGGCCACCTCTAACTCTTTAGGCGGGCCCTTGATTTATGCTTCGGTTAAAGACGTGTCCTTTAACCTTTTGACCCCGGCTCTGATATTTTCCGGGTTATTAAAGGGCGTTTTAGAGGCCAAGGCCCGGCAGTTAAACGCCCCCATGAAAATGGCTGCGGCCATGGCCTTAGCCCACCTGGTCCCGGAAAACTGCCTGAGCTCAAATTCCATTGTCCCGGCCCTAACCAAACCCAACTTAGTTGCGGCCCTATCAGAAGCTGTGGCCGCCGCCGCCGCCGCTAGCGGCGCCAGCCGCCTATTGTGAGCGAGACAGTAGTTCAAGGACTGTCGGAATTATTGGGCGAATCGGAAAGTCTGCTCCGAGTCAAAGAGCGCCTATCGCAAGCCGCCAAAGTCGACCGACCAGTTCTGATCTTAGGCGCCCGAGGCACGGGTAAAGAACTGGCCGCCGCCCGCCTCCACTTCCTATCCCCCCGCTGGCACGGACCCTACATTACCCTAAATTGCGCAGCCCTAGCCCCGAGCCTGTTAGACTCTGAGCTCTTCGGCTTTGAGGCTGGATCTTTTACCGGCGCGGTTAAAAGGCGGCCAGGCCGCTTTGAAGCGGCCAATGGCGGGACTTTATTTTTAGATGAAATAAGCCATCTGACCTTAGAAGCCCAAGCTAGGATCTTAAGGGTCGTCGAATACGGTAGTTTTCAGTCGATTGGTAGCACCACTGAGCGCCGGGTCGACGTCAGAGTGACGGCGGCCACCAACGCCGATCTGCGCCGTATGTGTAGAGAGGGTACATTTTTGCCCGATCTGTGGGATCGCTTAAGTTTTGAGGTCATTACCCTCCCGCCCTTATCTAAGCGCCCGGGCGACATAAGCTTATTGGCCAATTATTTTGCCGCCCGCATGGCCCGCGAGCTGGGCTTTGAGGCGCCTCCGATCTTTTCAGAACCTGCTCTGGCCGCCTTGGAGGCTTACAGCTGGCCGGGTAACGTTCGGGAACTTAAAAACGTCATCGAACGAGCTGTCTACCGCCGGGGCGTAGATGGCGGCCAGGCTAGGCTGGAGCCTTGGGATCTGCAACTCGATA
>JAITJB010000050.1 GCA_031279155.1 Deltaproteobacteria bacterium
CGCCCATGCCGGCGGTGATAAAGACGACCTTGGCCCCTTTAAGCGCGTCTAAGACTACGTCTAGAGATTCCAAGGTGGCTTCGCGGCCCCTCTCGGGTTTGCCGCCGCAGCCCGTACCATTGGTGCACTTGGGACCTAAGACGATCTTATTGGCCGAATTGCACTTATCTAAGGCCTGCTTATCGCTATTGGCGGCGATGAGCTTGGGTCCCTTAAGGCCGTAGTTGACCAAATGGCTGACGGTGTTGCAACCGCAACCGCCCAAACCAATTACCATGATCTCGTTTAAACCGGCTCTAGTGGCCGCGTCCAACGGTTCGATAAACTCACTCATGCCAAAGTTCCCCCCTCCCTTTTCTAGGTGAAACACTCATTTACTTTTGCCTATTTTAAGCCTGGCTAGGGCTAAGAACTACCTTTTCAGTCCTTACGGTTGCGCATAAAGCTCGGCTCATCATAATTGCTACCGCCGTACTTTCCGGCCCCTTGTAAGCCGTCAGGCGACTTAGCCAGGCCTGGACTATTGCGATTGACGCCGGGACTTAGGCGGATAAGCCTTTTTTGAACTGGTCTTTCCACTTGAGCCCGACCGTATGGGGCCCTTACTTGCTGGCCAATAGACTCCTGGCTTTTAGCGTTTACGCTCTCGAGTTCGCCTGTTTCCGGAGCTACGGCGATATCAATTTCCGGCTCCATGGAAACGATTATGGGCGCCTCAAAATTTAAGTTTTGACTTTTTTTTAGACCGTCTGCGCTCTTGACCTCTTGTTGTTCCTCTTCATCGTCTAGAGGTAGACCCGTGGCGATAACCGTGACCTTAAGGGTTCCGCTTTCTTTGAGCCTATCATCGAAGGCCATGCCGACAAAGACCTCGCAGTCAATATCGGTAGATTCGGTCATAGAGCCATTTATATATTCAAACTCGCTAATCAGCATGTCTCTATCGCCGGTGACGTTAACCAGTAAAGCCTTAGGCGCCACCATGGCCACTTCCGACATAAGCGGGCTAGTAATAGCCTGATGCAAGGCGTGTTTTTCCCTATCCACGCCGCTAGCTTCCCCGCAGCCCATGATGGCCTTACCTTTAAAGGATAGGGCTGTGCGGATATCTCTCATGTCCAAATTAACGTAACCCGGAAATTCGATTAAATCGGTCACGCTGACCACAGCTCTAAGTAAGACGTCATCGGCCATCTTAAGGCAATCTATGACCTTAGCTTTAGGAAAACACTTGATAAAGTTATCGTTATACACCGGGATAACGTTATGGCAGTATTTTGATAATTCCCTTAAAGTGGCCTTTCCTACGGCTAAACGTTTTTTCTCAAAGCCAAAGGGTAGTAAAATGACGCTAACTATGACCGGGGGATCGGCTAGTTTTGATAGAGCCTCCGCTACCACCGGGGCCGCCCCCGTCCCCGTGCCGCCGCCCATGCCGGCGGTGATAAAGACGACCTTAGCCCCACTAAGTTCATTTAAGACTACGTCTATGGATTCCAAGGTGGCGTCGCGGCCCCTAGCCGGAATGCCGCCGCAGCCCGTACCCTTGGTGCACTTGGGGCCTAAGATGATCTTATTGGCCGAATTGCACTTATCTAAGGCCTGCTGATCGCTATTGGCGGCGATGAGCTTAGGTCCCTTAAGGCCGTAGTTGACCAAATGGCTGATGGTATTGCAGCCGCAACCGCCCAAGCCTATGACCCGGATCTGGTCTAAACCGGCTCTAGTGGCCGAGTCCAACGATTCGATGAGCTCGTTCATGCCAAAATTCCTCTCTTTGAAAAGTAATTTTTCTTATCCTACGACTTCTTTTTAAATAAATTTTTTATAAACCTGCCAAGGGCCCCGCCCCCGCCGTTTCCGCCGCCCTGAGAGCCCGTGAGCTCGCTTTTGCCGCCAAAGAGAACCAAGCCGATGGCCGTAGCAAACTTGGGATTATTGACAATGTTAGCTAAACCCCCGTGGTAATCGGGGGTACCAATCCTAACCGGCCTATTAAAAATCTGGGTGGCTAAGGGAATTATACCTCGCAGAAGTGCTGTCCCGCCGGTAATGACGACATTACCGATTTGCTCCGAATAAGCTGACGAAATTAAAATTCTTTCAGCGCTACTTAAGAGCTCGCTACATCTTTCTTCTAAGAGTTGGCAGACTATAGTATTATCCACATACTGCACCCCGTGCCCGCCAACGCTCGGGACCTCGATTCTGAGCTCCTCTTCTAAGACATCGCTTAAGCAGCAGCCGTGAGCCACCTTTAAGGCTTCGGCCGTGTCATAATTGAGGTTAAGGCTCCTGGCCAGATCATGAGTTAAGGCCGCCCCGCCGATGGGTATCTCGAAGGTGTGCCTTATGCTCTCGCGGACAAAGACGGCCCCGTCGCTCGTGCCGCCGCCGATATCCATCAGTAAGACCCCCATCTCCTTTTCTTCAGGCGATAAGACCGCTTCCGCCGAGGCCACGGATTCTAAGATAGTGTTATTGACGTCAACTCCGGCCCTCAAAACGCAGTTGACCACGTCTTTGACGGCCGTAGCAGCTGCGGTAACGATATGGACATCGACCTCAATGCGGTTACCACTTAAGTTTATGGGATTTTGGATGCCGCCCTGCCCATCGATTCGATATTCCTGAGCTATGGTGTGGAGGATCTCGCACTCAGCTGGGATATAGATACTGGTAGCCGTAGTTATGGCCCTATCGACATCTTGCTGCGTGATGATGTTACCTTTGGTGACGACCACGCCGTTGGAATTGATGCTTTTGATGTGATCGCCGGCGATGCCAACGTAGGCTGAGACGATATGGGCGCCGCTCATCGATTCGGCTTCATTGACCGCAGTCTTTATGGCTTGAACCGTTCGGTCAATGTTAATAACCCGGCCATTAACCATACCGGTGGCCGGGGCGTATCCTAAGCCTCGGATATCGATATTCATAGAATCATCCATATAAGCGACCACGCAGCAGATCTTTGTGGTGCCTATATCGAGCCCAACTAAGTAGTTATCGTGTTCTGGCATCTGTTATCGCTCCTTTTTTTCAGCAAAGTCTTTTGCCGTAAACAATTAGTCCATAAACCGTTTTCTATAAACTTTTTTTAGATCCTTATGTAGCCGGCTTTTCTACCCCGAAAGTCTCTAATCTACCGATAACTTTTAAAGGATTGTCGAGATCTAGGTACCTGAGCTTTTTAAGGCGATCGGTCAGTTTAAGGTGGGCCGTCACCCGGCCTAAACGGTTAAGTTTGGCCGCAAAGGCCCCGTTTCCGACCCGGATCTCGAGTTGGCCGCCTTTGGTAAAAATCGTAACGCCCCTATCGGGGTCGTGATTAAATTCCGCGATATTAGCTAGCCTAAACTCATCGTGGCGGGCGCTTAAGTGTTCCATGAGGCTAAATACCTCGCCTAGGCCTTCGAGGACCAAGGGGCTTCCACTCAACAGATCATCGATGGCAAACCCGCTGATGATGGGCAGATCCGGGTTTTCGCCGGGATCTAATTTTTTAAAAGGTCGTCCCTTTTCATCTATATAGTAGAGGTGATCTAAGGTCACGATGGCCTTAGCCTTATACTCAGTAATTTCTAGGTTTATGCCGTCCGGAAAGGAGCGGCTAAGCTCGGCTCTCTCAACCCATGGTAAGCTCTTAAGGCTCCTTAGGGCCGTAGCCACGTCTAAAGTTAGAAAGTTAAAACTCTGATCTAAGCCGGCGGCTGTCAAAACCTCTTCGCGGCTGACCCGGTTAAGGCCTCTGACCGTGATGGTCTCGGGCTTGACCATAAAGTAATCAGAGTTGGACATGTAAAAATACCCGGCCACCAATAATCCGGAAATCAAAATCATGATAACGACAGCGGTAGTTATGACCAAAGCCGACTTAAGGATTTTGGCCAAGGTAATCTGTAAAGTCTTTTCCTTCTTAGCCTCTTTTGACCTAACCGGGCTTTTAGCTAGGCGATCGGAAACCTTAACATGGGACTGGCTAAGGTTAACCAGCTTAAGGTCCGGCTTTTGAACCGCTTTTTGGTTCTGATTTTTATAGGGGCTTATGTGTTTAGCTACGGCCACTTTCCCGCCTATCAAAAAACTTTAACTTAAAAAAATCCCACTAAACCAGACGGCCATCTAAATCTATCTTCTGGCCCATGGAGTTAAGGATGCCTATCTCGAGATCTAGCGTGAGATCGCGAAGTCTTTTAACCTCGTCTCTAACCTTTTTGGCTAGCGTAAAGACGTCTGAGCTCAATGCTCGGTTTCTGTTGACGATAAAGTTGGCGTGCTGCCTACTTACGGCGGCCCCGCCGACGACTAAGTCTTTAAGGCCGCATTGGTCGATTATTAGGCCCGCCGATTGATCCGGGGGGTTTAAAAAGACGCAGCCTAAGCTCGGCTCATAAGGCTGATTTTCAGCCCTATGGCTGAGCCTCTGATTGATGCGCCGGGAAATTTCGCCGGGATCGGTTGCGGTTAGCTTAAAATCGGCGTCCACTATTACCGCGCCAGGACTTAATTTGGTGCTTCCTAAACGCCTATAACCAAGCTTTAAGTCATCGCTAGTAATAGTTATTAAGCCCTTTTCCGGCTCATACACCCTAAGACTCTGAAGTAACTCCCCAATAGATTCCCCGGCTGCCCCGGCGTTACCCATGACCGCCCCGCCCACGGTACCGGGGATGCCGGCTAAAAATTCCGCCTCGCCAAGAGAGTTTTGGCGAGCGATACTTAAAAAATGACTTAAATGGGCCCCGGCGCCGGCCCGAATTAGCCCCTCTTTGGCGCTTATAATATCGATAGCCGAAAAATCGCCAGTAAGCTTTAGGGCTAAGACGTCTAGGCCGCTATCGGGGTAGAGAGTGTTGGTGCCGTCGCCTATAATTAAAAACTTTGCTTTAGCCTGTTTGACGGCTTCGATTATCCCTTCGAGTTCTGATAAGTTACTGGCCTCAACTAAGAGAGCTTCCCCGCCAATTTTAATGCTGGAAAACTTTTCTAAGCTTACGATCTTAGCTAACGGTAGCTCGGTATCCCGGAGGATTTCAGAAGCTATAGCCAGATCTTGGCCCATAATTTTCGTCTTCTCAAAGGGGTTATTATCCAATTTAGCCTTCCTTTTTGGCCTTAGGCCGACTTACTTTTAGCCAACTCGTAATCTCTCGCTTTTAAGAGTTTTAAAATTTCCTCACCCACCTGATAGATGTTACCGGCCCCCAAGGTTAAGACCACGTCGCCTGGCCTTATCATGGTTATAGCCGCCTGAGCCATCTGCGGTATGGGGGCTAAATATTGGGCCATGACCTGGCCGCTACTTAAAATGCCTTCAGCTAACTTTCCAGAAGTTAAGCCCTCGATGCTCTCTTCGCTAGCAGCGTAAATATCAGAAAGTAATACTAAATCCGCCTGAGTGAAGGCCATAGTAAATTCCTCAAACAGATCTAAGGTCCGGCTGAAGCGGTGGGGTTGGAAGAGGACCACCCGGCGCCGGTCAGGGAAGCACTCGGCTAAGGCGGCTAAGGTCGATCTTATTTCCGTGGGATGGTGACCGTAGTCATCGACCACGGTGACGCCGTTAGAGGTCCCTTTGAGCTCAAAGCGCCGGCCCACGCCTTTAAAACCGGCGATGCCGCTAGCCACCTGACTAGGCGAAAGCCCAAGTTCCAATCCAACGGCGGCGGCGGCCAAGGAGTTTAAGACATTGTGGCGACCAGGGAGATTTACGGTGATGGTCGTTAACTTTTGGTTATTGTGCATTAAATCGTAACTGTATCCCCATCCCTTTGGACTTACGTTTTGAGCGGTTATCTCACTATCATTTAGGCCGTAAGTTATAACGCGCTTTTTTACTTTGCCTAGTAAGGCCCTAACCCGTAGGTCGTCAGTGCACAAGATGGAGGCCCCGTAGAAGGGCACGCGGTTTATGAAAGCTAAAAAGGCCTCCTCTAAGTGAGCCATGTCGCTATAGTAGTTCATGTGCTCGCGGTCGATATTGGTGACCACGGTAACCGTGGGGCTTAAGAGAAGAAAGCTGCCGTCAGATTCGTCGGCTTCGGCCACCATCAGTTCGCCTTGACCTAAGCGGGCGTTTACGCCTAAATTATTAATTTTCCCGCCAATAACTAAGGTGGGGTCTAACCCGGCTTCAGTTAGCATCATGCCGATAATCGAACACGTTGAGGTCTTGCCGTGAGCCCCGGCTACGGCCACCGAAGTTTTAAGGCGCATCAGCTCAGCTAGCATTTCGGCCCGAGGGATTACCGGAACCGAAAGCCTTTTGGCCTCAACTATTTCCGGGTTTAGATCGCTAACCGCACTACTTATAACTAAAACGTGGCTACCGTGGATCTGATCGGATCGGTGGCCTACGAAAATTTTAGCCCCCATGGAGGATAACCTTCGGGTTTGGGCGTTTTCCTGCAGATCAGATCCGCTAACCTGATGACCTAGATTCATGAGCACTTCGGCGATGCCGCTCATGCCAATGCCGCCAATACCGACAAAATGTATGCTTCGAGTTTTATGATACATTAAAACGTATTCCTGTTTTCATTAAGCATATTTTCCTTTATATTGCTCATTATTCTTCATTAATCTCCATTATTCCTTAAGATTCATTAAGATTCCTTAAGACTCCTTAAGACTCCTCATATATCTCTGATATAACCCCGTAAGAGGCTGGCTATCTGTTTAGGCTCGTACGGCCTTAAAACGTCGCTTTTTTTATAACTACTTGCGTGCATGGCCCGTAGTTTTTCCGGCTCTTTTATGAGCGAATAGGCTATTTCATTAAGATGACCCAAATCCCTTTCCTTGACCATAGCGGCTAAACCAAAATTTACTAAGGCCATGGCGTTAACGCTCTGGTGATCGTCGGCGGCTGTGGGGAGCGGAACGAGTATTGACGGCACCCTGGCCGCAGCCAATTCAAAAACAGTTAAGGCCCCGGCCCGGGTCACGGCCAGATGGCTTAGCTTATAAATGGCCGCCATATCGCTAAAAAAAGGCTCGACAGTAGCTTTAATACCAAGCTTAATATATTTTTGCTTAATATCCTCAAACTCTGCCGCCCCGGTTTGGTGGATGACCTCGAGATCCAGGCCCTGGGTCATTAAATAGACGGCTAGATTTAAGCCGGCGGCGTTTAAAGCTCTAGATCCCTGAGAGCCGCCTAAGATCAAGAGCTTAAAGGGTTTTTCCTCAAAATTGCGATCAATACTCCCTATGGCCGTAATCTCTGGCCGGACGGGATTTCCGACTAACTTCGTTCTTTTTTTACTAAATTTCTCAAGCGCCTGAGGGAAAGCAACTAAAATTAAATCGGCAATAGTTCCCAAAAGGCGGTTAGTTAGGCCGGGCAGAGAATTTTGCTCATGCAAAACCAAGGGCGTCCCGGAGAGTTTTAAAGCCATACCCACCGGGCCGCTTACGTAACCCCCGGTAACCAAGCCTAAGTGCGGCTTAAAAGATCTTACGATATTGGCTGATTTGGCCAGGGCTAGGCCCGCCTGCCAAGCGGCCTTGGGCGCGCCTATTAGCCCTTTACCTTTAAGCCCGGTCATATTTAAGTTAAATCTTCTATAGCCAAAAGGTCCTAGAATAGTTTCCTCAGCCGGCCTTCCCGTGCCCACGAAGACCACTTCCGTACCGGGATAAGACTCTTCCATGGCTCTCGCTATTGATAAAGCCGGCATGATGTGGCCGCCGGTTGCGCCAGCCGCCATTAGGATTCTAAGCTTAGAACTATTTTGAGCTTTATTACTCACTTAATTCCTTATTAGTAGATTTTTGCTCGTTATCGCCATCCGTACTTAAAATCGGGCCGTCATCGTCTTCGCAGGCCCCCTGGGCGGCTATGTTCATTAAAATGCCGATAGCTGCGCAGGAGACGAGCATCGATGATCCGCCGTAGCTAAAGAAGGGCAGCGGTAGTCCCTTGGCCGGGATAATGGATAGAGCCACAAACATGTTGACCAGAGCCGGCACGATGATGGCTAGCGTCATACCCACGGCCAGATGACGACCGCCTACGGTCTTTGACGAACTAGCTATCGACATGCCCCTAGCTCCCAACCAAAAAAACAGGATGCAGGTTCCAATGACCCCCAATAATCCTAGCTCTTCGCCTAAGATGGAGAAGATGTAATCGGTGTGACCTTCGGGCAAAAAGTACATCTTCTCGCTACCTAAGCCTAAGCCGGTACCAGTTATGCCGCCGTTGGCGAAGGCGTAGAAAGAGTGGATGATGTTATAGCCTTTGTCTAGAGGGTCAGCCCAAGGATCGAGCCAGGAGATAACCCGGTCCACCCGGTGTTCAAAAGAGGTTATTAAATAGGCAATCGGTAAGGAGGTTAAGCTAAAAAAGCTTAGGTGAAATAACCTCACTCCGCTAGCCAGCATCATTAAGACGATAATTATTAAGACCACCAGGGCCCCGCCCAAGTCGCGCTCAACGATAATACCCCCGCCGTAGATGATCATGAGCAAACAGGGAATCAAAAAGCCGTAACAAAAGCGGTTTTTCTTTTCCCCAATGTTGGCAAAGTACTGAGCCAAGATAACAACCACGGCTAGTTTGACGGCTTCCGAAGGCTGGAAGGGAAAAAAGCTCAGCCAGCGGCCCGAGCCCTTGACAGATTTGGCCATACCCGGCACAAGTAAAAGAAACAATAGTATGGCCGCTAAGATCCCGATGAGCTTATAGTACTTAAGCCATCTGCGGTAATCTAATTGCGAAAGGATGATTATGGCCAGGGTCCCTATCCCGATATTTCTCATCTGCGTCCTAAAAAAGAAGTAGGGATCGCGGTACTCGTGCTCAGCTTTGACAAAGCTGGCTGATAAGAGCATTACCGATCCTAGGCCTATCAAGATAATGGTCAGACACAACAGAACCGTGTCTGGGCGGTACTTAAATAGCGTTGGTTTCATAAAATTATCCCTTTTTTTTCTTTAAAGATCGCTTTAGTTTTAAGACTTCTTCGCTAAAAATTTGTCCTCTTTCTTTGTAGTCGCGGAACATATCAAAACTTGCGCAAGCCGGACTTAAGAGGACAACGTCGCCGCTTTCAGCGGCGGCGTATGCGGCCTTTACGGCTTCGGCCATAGTCTCAAGCGACTTTGTCGGAACTAAGCTTCCTAAACTCTCTTCTATTTTGGTCCGGCTTTCGCCGATTAAAATTAGCTCTTTGACCTTCTTTTTGACCTTCTTAGCTAGATAGCTAAAATCGAGATCCTTATCGCGGCCGCCCATAATTAGGATAATGGGTTTCTTAAAGCTACTTAAGGCGGCGGCCACGGCCCCAACGTTAGTGCCCTTGGAATCATCGACAAATAAGACGTCATTAATTTCGGCCACGCTCTTTAAGCGGTGATCGCCTAGGGTAAATTTGGCCGCCGACTCCATGACATCTTGGGGAGCTACGCCTAAGTCGTAAGTTAAGCCAATGGCGGCCATGATGTTTTCCATGTTGTGTTTGCCGCTAATAGCAAAATCCGAGCACGGGGCCTGAGCCACTTTGAGGCCGTCCATAACGACTTTCATAGTCTTGTTTGCTACGTAGGCACCAAAAACAGGCTTTTGTTTTCTTGAAAAGAAAAATACCTGGCCTTTTGTCTTAACATTTCTAACTAGCTCGTCATCCATATTGATGACGCTAAGATCGGCTGACTTTTGATTTTTAAAAATGCGCGATTTGATCTTAAAGTACTCTTCCATCGACCCGTGGCGATCTAAGTGATCGGGCGTCAGATTTAATAAGGCCGCCGTTTTGGCCCGAAAGGTTTCGATGGTCTCTAACTGGAAGCTTGAGACTTCCAATACGGCGAGGCTAACCTTATCGGCTTCGCCGCGCCTTTTAGCTAAGGCGAGATTAGATAAAGGATTTCCGATATTGCCGCCGACAAAGACCTCCATATCCCTATCTCTTAGGATAAAGCCGGTCAGATCGGTTACTGTTGTTTTGCCATTCGTGCCGGTAACGGCCAAAACCGGTATATCGATATACCTAAAAGCCAGTTCCATTTCGCCAATAACTAAAAGGCCCAATCTTTTGGCTTTGGTGACTGCCGGATGCTTTTTGGCTATCCCAGGGGATACGATAACGATGTCAAAATCTTTAATTTTTTCGCCTAAATCATCCTCACCAATAAAATCTACCTTACTACTTAATGCTTGAGCCTTTGGCCCCAAATTTTGTATGTTTTGCCGGTCAGCTATGGTTACCTTGGCCTTGAGATCGACTAAGAGCTCGCTAGCTGATAAGCCCGACATACCAGCGCCCATGACCAGGAACTTGGAGTTGGCTTCGATAAAAATATCTAGAT
>JAITJB010000087.1 GCA_031279155.1 Deltaproteobacteria bacterium
AGCGTTACTATATCTACCGGCGACAATATGGTCTTTGAAGACGTCGATTCTAGTAGGCTACGCCTAGGCGCTCGCTTTTCTTACGGGGCCAACCAATACGTAAGCCCCTACATAGGAGCTGCCTACGAGTATGAGTTTAATGGAGAGGCTAGAGCAAGTGCCAACGGCTTTGCCATTACCGCGCCGTCACTAAAAGGCGCTACTTATATTGGCGAACTTGGTCTAACCTTTAAGCCTTCCGAAAATCTTCCCATATCTTTTGATCTAGGCGCTCAGGGCTATACCGGCAAAAGAGAGGGCGTAACCGGGACGCTTCAGCTGAAGATAGAATTCTAGAGCGCGATTATCTTCCATCCGAAGCCTAGGCTAGCTTAGTTTAGCTTAGCTAAGCTGCGCCCAGGCTAAGCTTAGCTTGGCTAAACTGGGCCAAGCCAAGCTTGGCTAGCCTCTGCGATTTCTATTTCTTAACCACCTGGCCATCTGGCCGGTTAACCAGCAGACGATCGAGGTGGATCAAAAGCGGGTGACTTTCTTCTTCTTCCTGGCGTCTTTTTTCTAAGGTCGTTTCAGTTACCGTTTCGATCTCAATGAACCAGACTGCTCCCAGGCCATGTTGGGGATTATTGGATCTGGCAATTTCGTAATGACGCCTAAACTCTTGGCCGGAAATGACTACCCTTTCCGGGCGCCCCTTAAGTAGCCAACCTAGCCCATCAGTAGTAATAAGACTTACGGCCACCTTCTCAAAAAACCACAGGGCCCGAAGCATCAGAGAATTTGTGCGGGAGGTTTCAATTATCTCATCATACTTAAGCCCGCCGCTATCGCTCATTTTAAGCGAACTTTTTACAGCCAGATGGGGTTCTCCGGTTGGGGTAACTAACCCTAGAACCTTAACTGTCAAGGGATCGTTTAAAGCTGCGGTAACGAACGGGTACTGTCTTAAATCAATGGCGGTCATATTCTAGCCAAATCCGTGTCAGGGTGGTTACCGCAGCGCCGGTAGTTATCTTGATCGGGTAAAAAATCATACTCGCGGCGAAGGCTATCGAGACCTTTGGCCAACCTAACGTAATATTCTAGGCTTGGAGGCTTTTGGCGAAAGAAGACCGACCCTGTTAGTATCCGCCAAACACAACCCACCACCCAAACTCCCCTTTGGCATAGTTTTCTAGCTTCAGAAAGCGTAGCTTCCAAAGCATCATATTCGCTCTTAAAGCCCTTAGGCTGAGCCAATTCCACCCCGGCCACGAGACCGGTATTGACATTACCTCGGCCAAAAACGCTAACTGCGGCTTCTAACCTATTTTTCCATTCCTCGTAGCCGATGAGCTGACTTTTGCCTGGACAGATCCAATCAAACAAGCGCTGATTTAAGACCTCGATATCAGCGGTATAGGTAGTTAAGCCCGTCTCATAATACAAGCGCTTAACTTGATCTAAGCTAAAGGCCGTGGAAATTAACTGACTGGGAAATTTTCGCCCGCCAAATAAGTTCGAGATGCCTTTTAAAATTGTAAGGTATAATTCTAGCTCGTCATCAAGGGGCCTGGCCCCGCTTATGATGGTCCCTCCGGTTAAAAAGATACTCTGATTTCGGCCTGGCTCTAAAACCGCTTCATAAACTGTCTCAAGGATTTCATCTAAGGCGACAGTGGCCTCTTTACGGCTAGAAGTAAAGTTAGCGGCCATGACGCAAAACTTACAGCCGCAGCCGGCTTTTTTCCAGAAATCACAAAATTGGTAGGGATGGATGGTTAGCCTTTGGGGTCTAGCCGAAACCAGTTTCCACATGGGCGTCCCGCGAGAGGTCTTTTTAAAATAATAATCCGGTTTCTCCCAATACCAGACTTTGGCTAATATCTGATCGCCATCGCAGAGATATCGATTATGCCCATCAAAATCCACGGTGTAAGGAGCTAACCCGGTATCTGCTAAAAAGCCCTCGGTGAAGATACTCGTCCCGTCATCCATTATTAACGACACCGGGCTTAAATCCTCTTTATCGTAGTAGTCGCTCGATACCGTAGTCATATGGATATTAGGGTCAACCGCCTCTAAGGCGGCCTTGGTATAGATAACCCCTCGCCTCTGGACGTCTATCTTGAGCATAACCTTAAAGGGAAAGTCAGGATAGAGCTCAGTGAGTTCCCTTAAGGATTTCTGGGTTTCTGGCAACTCACCTTTGTGGGCCCTTGTGTTAGAAATTGTTGGGGCCCTTGATGGAGAGATAGTTGTAGAATTTTTTGGAGAAACTTTTGGCTCAATTGTTGCGGCCATTACCGGCGCACTTGTTGGGCTTTTCTTTGGCTTAGGCATATTGACCACTAAGCGCCCTCGCTCCCGGCGACCTCGGGAAAGTACGATAGGTAGCTAAAGAGAGCCGGAAATCCTCCGGTATGGAGAAACAATACTTTAGATCCCTTAGAAAAGTAGCCGCTTCTAGCTAGGCCCACAAGTCCGGCTAAGGCTTTACCGGTATAGACCGGATCGACTAAGATAGCTTCGTTTTTAGCCAAAAGCCTTATGGCTTCTAGCGTCCCTTGATCGGGGATAGAATAACCAGGACCTAAGAAATTTTCAAAACAGATGACCTTATCTTCTTCGATCCCACTATTAATCCCCAATAGCTCGAGCGTCCGGTCAGTTAAGGAATGTATAATATTTTCTTGATCTTCTTTTTTCGCCCTTCGGACGTTTATACCCACCACCTGTAAGGGCGTGTTGGTGGCCTTAAAGCCGGCCAGTAAGCCCGATTGCGTCCCGCCGCTTCCGCTAGCGCAGACGACGTAATCAAAATCAAGCCCTGTACTAGTCATCTGAGACGCTATTTCCTGGGCGCAGGAAACGTAGCCCAAGGCCCCAATGGGATCGGCGGCCCCGCCAGGGATGATAAAGGGTTTACGGCCTTTAAGCCTTAAACCCTCGGCTGTCTTTTCAATTTCAGCTTCAACATTACTCGTGCCAGCGATAACCTTTAAACCATGGGCGCCTAGGAGGTTAAAGATAAAGTTATTGCCCGATCCGTGAGGGAGGTAACTATCTGGTACCCTTTCTTCGAGCACCAAGTGGCACTCAAGGCCCTCGCGAATGGCCCAGGCTAAGGTTAAGCGGCAATGATTAGATTGAACAGCGCCGCTAGTAACCACAGCGTCAGCCCCCTGGCTTAAGGCCTTGGCCAGAGAATAATCGAGCTTGCGGGTCTTGTTGCCGCCTAAAGTTCCTGGCAGTAAATCGTCGCGCTTTACGTAGATCTCAATATTATCTTCTAAGGCTTTAGTTAGCCTTGAAAGTTTTTCTATGGGCGTTGGGGAACTTACGTAGCCCCTTTTCGGGTATTTATGAAGGTTCATGGTAAGACTTTCTTAGTCAAAAATTTCTTGGTTAAATGTAGTATTCGGGCTTACGCATGGCTAAGAGGATCTCTCTTTTCATCATGGCGTAATCGGAGTTGACCACTAAGCTCTCGTAGATCCTAGGCCTGGCTAGAGGCGAGATTATGTCTTTAGAAAGCCTACCGGGCCTAGGGGTCATAACCAGGATGCGGTCAGCCAAAAAGAGAGCTTCATCGACATCATGGGTGACAAAGACAATGGTTGAGCCGGTCTTCTCCCAGACGTCCACCAGTAACTCCTGCATGCTGATGCGGGTCTGGGCGTCTAAGGCCCCGAAGGGCTCATCCATGACCATTATGGGCGGCTCAGAGATCCAGGCTCTAGCTAAGGCCACCCTCTGCTTCATGCCGCCGGAGAGCTCATATGGGGCATAGGTCTCAAAGCCCGAGAGCCCCGTGAGCTCAATAAAACGGCGGGCTTTGGCTAAGGTCTCCTTTTTAGGCCTACCAGCTAAATCTGGGCCTAAAGTAATATTAGCTATGACCTTGCGCCAGGGCAGTAAGTTGGGTTCTTGGAAGACGACCCCTCGGTCGGGCCCAGGACCTGAGACCTTTTTGCCCCCGACTAAGACCTGACCTAAGGAGGGTTTTTCAAAGCCGGCTAAGATATTTAGTAACGTAGATTTGCCGCAGCCAGAGGGCCCCAAGAGACAGACCAGGCTACCGGGCTTAATTGAGACGGAAAACTCAGCCACCGCTTCGGTATTCGTGCTCCCGCGCTTGTGATTACCGTAAATGTGCCCGACGTTTATAAACTCTATCCCCCCACCAGGGTTTGGCGGTTTAGTTGATGGCGAAAAAGATCCATCATCTACCGGGATGGCTTCATTAGAAAACTTAAGCCCTTTTTGAGGATCATCAATAGCTTCTTGATTTTTCATCACTCACGACCAGCCCAGGGCACGGTCAATCTCTCAACTACCACCAAAAGGTAGTCTAAAAGATAACCGGTTAGTCCTAGCAAAATGATACCGATCATGACAATATCGGTCCGCATGTAGGAACTGGCGTTCATCACCATCCAACCCATGCCCGACTCGGCGGCTACCATTTCGGAGGCTATAAGCGTTGTCCAACCAACGCCTACGGCCAGCCTTATGGAGGTGAAGATCTCTGGCAAGCTTGCCGGCAAAATAAACCGCCAGACCAGCTGAAGGCGGTTGGCCCCTAAGGCCGCCCCCAACCTGAGCTTACCTTGCCCCACGCTTTTAACCGAAGCCGCGCTACCTACGACCACGGTAAAGAGAGTGGACAAAAAGATCAAAAAGACCTTCGAGACCTCCCCGATACCTAGCCATAAGATGGCTAGAGGTATCAGGGCGATCTTAGGTAGAGGGCGAAAAAATTGGACAAAGGGCTCCAAGGCCGATGATAGGACAGGAAAAAGCCCCATGGCTAGACCCAACGGCACGCCCAAGACCACGGCCAGGATGAAGGCTACCATGGCCCGGCCTAAGCTTATACCCACGTGCTGCCACAAAGAGATATGGTGGTAACCTTCTTCTAAGATCTCGGTTAGCGAGAGCCATATCTCTTGAGGGGGAGGTAATATCAAGGGGCTCATGAGTTTGAGGCGACCGCAGACGTACCAAACCCCTACGAAAATACCAACCGACAGAACGCTAACCATCGCGCCTAAGCGGCGGTCCCACCTTCGGCCTAGGAAATTCATTGTCCAATAGCCTTTTTAATGTAGCTCACGTCGATAAAGGGCGCAAAACTCTTGGGGACATCCCTGGCCCTCAGATCGTTTTGCTCCACCAAAAAGGCCGCCTGATCGCCTAAACTCTTGGCGATGTTAGAGTTAGCTGTGGTCGTCCCGTCACCTAGCCATTGGGGGTTAAGCTGATCTGAAATCGAGGGATACAGTAAACCGGCTAAGGTCTGCTTGGCCCCCTCTACGTCTTGCTCGAGATCTTTGGCGATGATAGCCGCCGAACCATCGGGGTCAGCCTTATAGCGGTCAACGGTCTGTTGGAATGCGCCCAGAAACTTAGCCACTAAGTCGGGGTATGCTTGGGCAAATTTATCTGAGACAACGTAAGCGTTAAAAAGATAATAGCCGTCCTTATTGAGCTCGCCTGAGCCGATTAAGATGTGGCCATCTTCTTGAGCTAGATCATGCCAAAAGGGTCCCCATATGTAGGAAGCGTCGATATCGCCGCGCTTCCAAGCGGCTATTTGATCGGTAGGGTTTAGGTTAACTAATTTGACTTTCTTGGGGTCCACCCCATGGACCTTAAAAGCCGCTAAAAGGGCGTAGTGGGCGGTTGAGCCGGCAACAGTAGCAACCGAGTGTCCTTCAAGATCCTTTATGGTCTTAATGGAGTTTCTGGCCACCAACTGCTCGCTGGTGTTAATAACCCCGGAGAGGGCTATAACCTTAAAAGGAATGCCTCTAGTTAAAGAAGATGTCACCGGGACTGAGCCCACGCGGACGATATCGACCTCACCGGCGGCTAAAGCCGCTAAGGCCGGGGGTCCACTAGGGAAGCGCACCCATTTAACTGGTACGCCAAGGGCCTTGTCAAAAGACCCATCGACTTTACCTAAAATCCACGGTCGCGGGCCGTTTAAAAAGGCAAACCTGACCTCTTTGGGGGCGTCAGCCGCCTGGGCCGGTAAGGACCAAAAGAGGCTAGCCCCAAAAATGAGGGCCACTAAAAGAGACAAAAGCGTTAAAGGCCGATTTTTCATCTGTAAACTCCTCGTTTACCTCCCCAAACCTTGGCCACCTTTATGAGCCTATCGTGAGGAGGGCAAGGCCTTCAGCTTTCCCTGATCGGCATTGATAAAGACAAATAGCCCGCCGCTAACCCATGGCCGCGCTCCCCTCCCTCCCATGAGGAGATAAGCCTAGGTTTAGACAAAAAAATAGCCGGAAAAACCTCAATTTGGTTTTCCGGCCTTCAGTTTTTAAGCGCCTGATCAGCCGCACGGGCAATTTGAAAAAACTTTACTGTTTTTTAATCAACATGTCAAGCCATCAATAAAATGGCTCCATCCCGCGCTTAGCCTTTTTTTAGTTAAGATCCACTAATCGCGCAGGTAACCAAAAAACGCCAAAATTTGTATCTAGATCTAGATACAAATTTAGATGGCCCAAATGCCATAACCCTGCGGCCAATCTTTTGGCAGCTGGCCACAAATTTGTGGCCAATTAGACGCCTAAAACATCCAAAATCTTGGGACGAACTGTCATCACCGGTGATGACAAAATGTTGATCGCCCAAATGCAACAACCCTGCGGCAAATCTTTTGGCAGCTGGACACAAATTTGTGTCCACTTAGACGCCTAAAACATCCTAAATCTTGGGACGAGCTGTCATCACCGGCGATGACAAGCCGGTATTAGCCCAAATACAACAACCCACCGGCCAATCTTTTAACAGCTGGCCACAAATTTGTGGCCACTTTTAGACGCCTAAAACATCGCTTAATCTTGGGACATTCTTGGGACGAGCTGTCATCAAATTTGATGACAAAATGGTCATGGCCCAAATGCAATAACCTGGCCCATAATACGACCAGGTTATGGCGATGGTTATGAAAGCTAGCTTTAACGATTAACGGAGTAAAAATTGGTGCATGGCTCAAAAGTCGAGCAATAATCGATAAATCGTAACTTAATCATACCCGTAGGACCGTTACGATGTTTTCTTAGGTAGAGCTCGGAATCGCCTTTAAACTCCGGACTCCCATTTTTGAGCAAATCCTTACGAACAACAAATAAGACCATATCAGCGTCTTGCTCGATGGCCCCGCTCTCCCTGAGATCCGATAGGCTCGGGTCCTTCTCATCTGAGCGCTTAAGCTGTGAGAGGGTTAAAATCGTCACCTTAAGTTCTTTGGCCAGAGATTTAAGGGAGCCGCTTATCTCGCTTATCTCCTGCTCGCGAATGTTGTGACGGCCATTAGGCCTCATGAGCTGAAGGTAATCGATAACGATCAGACCTAATTTTGTGCCATTATTTTGCAGTTGGCTTTGGAGGCGTCGGGCCTTGGCTCTTAACTCAATTGGACGGATAGCCGCCGTCTCGTCGATAAATATCGGAGCTTGTCTAAGCTTAGAAGAGGAGATGGTTAACTTTTGAATCTCATCATCTTCTAAACTACGACTTCGAATAGCTAACAAATCGTGATGACCGATTTGACACATCAGACGCTGAATTAGCTGCTCTGTACTCATCTCGAGACTGAAGACGGCCACCGGTAGCGGCGGCAAATCTTTTCTCGACTCCCTTTGGGAGCTAATAGCCACGTTAAGGGCAAAGGTTAAAGCTAAAGAGGTCTTTCCCATACCAGGTCGCCCGCCTAAGACGATCATGTCGGTGGGTTGAAAGCCCCCGGTCAGCCGGTCAAGGTAGGTAAAACCCGTCGGAACGCCGCTTAAGGCGTCGTTCTTACCGCGCATATCGGTAATCTTATCGAAGACCTCGTTCATGTGGTCGGCGACTATTTGGAGGCTGCCACTGGTCCGCTCTTCACGGATCTTATAAATAGAGCCTTCGGCTTCGTCTAAAACTTCTTGCACTGATTGCGGGTTTGAGCGGCATTTTTCGCTGATTTCGGCGGCCTTCTGAGCTAGGCACCTTAATATGGCCCTATCTATTATTAGCTTAGCGTAGTAGCCGACGTTTTCCGGGACCCCGTAGAGATCGTAGAGTTCGGAGAGGTAGGTCCCGCCGCCAATGCTAGAAAGCATGCCCTGGGTACTTAAGGCGTTATAGACCGCCACCTGATCCACGGGATTGCCTGAGTTATAAAGCTCAATCATGATGCGGTATATCTCGCCGTGGGCCTTCTTATAAAAATCATCAGGCTTCAGATTGGACTCAAGAACCTGAGGCAGAGCATCGGGCCAGTTGGCCATCATGGCCCCCAAGATGCATCGCTCTACTTCTAAATCTGGTTGTGATAGCGATGGGCGGGCAGGATTGTTTTCAGGGATATCAGTCATGGTAACTTACTCCACTCATAGTAAGAGATTAACAATGTGCTATAATTTTACCCTATACCGCCTGCCTTTTCAACGATGGGGGAGTCGGCCTCTTTTGCGGATTTTGTCCCTTCTAGCCCTTCTACCCCTTGCGACGCTTGATCGAAAATTTTTTCTTGAGCCCCTAGCTTACTATCGCTAGCCACCCGTCCGTGCTCTAAGACCACGGTCCTTTCGGCATGGGCCGCCACTTCCGGAGAATGGGTGACCACGATGATAGTTCCGCCCTGCCTATGGAGGGAGTGGAGGATATCCATGACCAAGCCCTCGTTGGTCTCATCTAAGTTACCGGTGGGCTCATCGGCCAGAAGAAGTTTGGGGTGATTGATTAAGGCCCTGGCAATGCAGACTCTCTGCTGCTCGCCGCCTGAGAGCTGCCTAGGTAGATGTTTGGCGCGGTCAGCCAGACCGACCTGCTCTAAGGCTTCTAAGGCCTCCTTTTCATCGACTAAGCTGTGATAATACTGGGCGACCATGACGTTTTCCAAGGCCGTCAAGTAGGATATCAAATGGAACTGCTGAAAAATTAGGCCAATGGATTCCCGCCTAATAGTAGTAAGCTCAGCCGCCGATAGAGAATCTAAGCTCAGGCCGTCTAAAACCACCCGGCCAAGCGATGGACTATCTAGGCAGCCGATGATGTTCATGAGGGTAGTCTTACCTGAGCCCGATGGCCCCATGATGGCTAACCACTCGCCTGGGCGGACGTAGAGAGAGACATTTTGGAGGGCCTTAACCGGTCCATAGATCTTAGATATATCGACGATTTCAAGGATGTTGGAAGATTGTTGACTCATAATGGAATTATTCACCCCTTAAGACTAAGGCCGGTTCAACGTCCACGGCCCGCCTAACTGGCCAAAGTGAGGCTAAAACAGTAACTATAGCAGAAACCGCGATGGTTATGGGAATTAAGTGGACCTCAGGGCTTAGACCCCGGCCAAAGACGCTGTAGGAAACCACTCTAGCAAATATTAAGCCGGTAAATGAGCCCAATAAGCCGCCGATGACGCCGAGCATTACGCCCTCGCCTAAAAACTCTCTTGCTACCCTGCTGTTTTCAGCCCCCAAGGCTTTTTTAAGCCCGATCTCCTTGCGCCTCTCTAAGACCACGGTCATCATCGTGGTGGTTACGCAGATCATAGTTAAGGTTAAGACCACCAAGGTCACTAAATAGACTAGCCAGGTGAGCTTAGATAAAACTGTCTCTTCTGAGCGAGTAACCCTAGTAACTAGCCGTGGCTCAACTCCGGGGACGCTAGCTTTAACTAGATTGACTAGTTCTGGTAGGGAGGCCCCTCCGGTAGTTAAGCTCGCTTCGGCCAGATCGACTAAGCCGGGCTCGCGGGTCATATTTTCCATGTCTTCTAAAGACATAAATATAAAGCCGTCTTCTACCCCGCCGCTTGAAACGATGCCGGAAACCGTAAAATCTTTTTCATATCTTGCTTGGGAGGCGTTGCGGCCATCTAAGGTTAGTAAGCTACCCTCGCTATAGCCGGTAGCTCTAGCTACGTCGGTACCGATTAAAACTTGCCCAGAGGCTCCCGGCCAGGCCCCGGTCACCCGCCAAAAGGGGCTAGTTCGCCTAACGTCGGTAAAGCTCGTCCCAACTGCCGTGTAAGGCAGCATGTGATTGCGGACCGGCTCGTAGCGGAAGGGCGTAAGCCCAACTAATCTTTCAGAGGGCAGGGCCTCTTTAACCTTATCTAAAGTCTCGCCCTCTAAGCGGCCAGTAACGCCGTCTTTAACAAAAACCATGTTGGCGCCGTAAGATCTAAATTCTCGGCTAAGCTGCCTAGGGATATCGTAGCAAAGTGTCACTAACCCCAAGAGAACGGTAGCCCCAATGGTCACCCCGGTTAAGGCCACTAGTAACCTTGAGCGGCGCCGGATAAGAGACCAGACGATCATTTTAAGGGCAAAGCCTCGGTTAGTAATTTTCTTTTTAACCATAAATATTACCTCCCGTGAAGGACCTCAGTGGGTTTTAGACGCAAAAGGGCCCTTAAAGCCGGAAGGCTCCCGAGTAAACTTACTAGTAAAACCATCAAGACGCCAATGGGGATGACCACTAATTTTATGGCCACGTGCGATCCAAAAACCGAAAGACCTATGAGCTGCGAAAGGGCTAAGCCCACCAAATAGCCGGCTAAGCCGCCAACAAAGGAAGCGATTAAAATCTCGCTTAAAACCAAAACCGAAATCCCTAAACCCGTGGCCCCCAAGGCTTTCATTAATCCGATTTCTACGCTTCTCTCCATGACGTTAGCTGTGACTAAATTGGAAATTGCTAAAGCTGAGCAAATGAGAGTTAAAACGGTAAGTAAAATAATCATGAGCTGAGTTTTTTCTAAAATCGCCCCCTCCGATTGAGCCACCCTTAAGATGGCTTTTACTCTTACCATAGGTAAGATTTCTTCGATCTGATACGCGATAGAACTTATGTAAGCCGTGCAATACCAGGTATCCCATTCTAGCCTTGTTAAGCTTCCGGGGTTTTGAGCCGCCCGGCGGGCCAGCTCGTTTTCCGGGGTGGTTAGAGCGCTTACTTCAACCCTCTGAACTAAGCCTTTGCGATCTGCTAGCTCCTGAACCGGAGCAAGGGAAGCAAATATCTTACCATCATCTTCGCCGCCGCTCTCAAAGATGGTCTTAACTGTAAAGGTCATCCCCTCGCCGCCGGGCTTTAAGCTAATGGTAAATTGCGAGCCCTTGGTGAGATTTAATTTTTGGGCCGCTTCTTTACCCACCAAGACTTCATTGGGCTCAGAATCATCGCCTGGCGGGCCATCTAAGACCCACCAAGATTTAAGGCCGGTCATACCGGTATCGACTTCATCGCCTGTTGGTAGCGACAGATGCTTATTAAACCAGGTGCCGGTTAAGGGTACTGAAGTTTCGCCGACAAAGCCGTCGATACTTAGGTACGGAGCAAAATCTACGATATTATAAGCCCAAAAGATCATCTTGATTTTATAGAGCTCGCTTTCGGGGATAAAGTTGTTGGCTACATCAGCGGCCCCGGCCTGGTTAGATCCGGCGCTAGAAGAGCTCGAAGAAGAGGCCGAAGAACCGCTAGGATCGTTCGCTCCGATGGGGCTACCCGCTCGGCTAGTTCCCGCAGAGCCGCTTTCTCCGTTAGTTTGGCCTTCATCTTGGAAACGGTAGAGATCGCTTAATATCGAGGCCCCTTTGGGGATAACCGAGAGATTGGCCCCATAACTTTTAAGTTCTTGGTTGACCTTATCGCCGACATCGAACATCACCCCCAACATGGCCGTGGCCAAGGACACCCCTAAACCCACGGTAAAGGCGATCATCAGGTGCTTTCTCTTTTGCCTAGATAAGGCGCCTAATAGCATCTTAAAAAACATCGATTCTCCTAAAAAAAGCTTCTCTAGTGAGCCTTAAGGGGGGAGTTTTTACCGGAAACGGTGGGCCTCTTTATCGAGATTTTCGGTCTCGATAACCATCTTGCCGTCAGTTAGATTAAATTCTAAGGGCACGGGATTACAGCCCCCGGGAAACCCGATAGTCGATTTGTTCATGACCACGTCACAGAGCTTACAGATGACCTGATCGCCTCTTTGGTAGTAGCCGCTTTGACCGCAGATATCACAGGCGTCTAAGCCCACGCCAAAGGCGCTGCGGCTCTTTTTGATGACGATAAACCTAACCGGCGTTCCGCTTTTGGTGGTAAAGACCCGGCGGTGAAGATTGCCGTCAGAGATGGGCTCTAAATCTAAAACGATGGCGTCCCCCGTAGCCGTTACCGGGTCGGGCTCATCGATAACCGGGCCTCTTTGGTTTACGGCCCTTAAGGTGGTGGCCGTAAAAATAACCATAAACATGGCTAGTAAAAAGCTTAAGCCTGAGCGAAAGTCGCTCCTTAAAATGGCCCGCATTTTCCGCCTGACCGCCGGATTTGGACCGACCGGGACAGTTAAGCGGGCTCTAGCCATGAGCCAGACGGCCAACAAGCCCCAAATGGAAGCTTGAACCATAAAGAAGATATTTTTGCGCTCCAAGGTAAAAAGAACGGCCCTAAAGACCCACCTTGGCGTCAAGCGGCGGGCGGCTAGGATCTGGGAGGCCTCAAGAGTGAGCTGAGCTAAAACGACCAAAAGAGAGGCGGCTAAAAACCAGCGCCAAAGACCTTTGGGCGCTTGGTGAGCCAAAAAGGTCATGGAAAACCACAAAAGAGCGATGACCATAAACCCTAGGAGATAACCGGTGACTTTTGCCAGATAGTCTATATTAAAAACGGAATCTAAGCCAACCCCAAATTCAAAGGGGTAGAGCATGAGATTTGGGGCCACCCTGGCCGTTAAAAAAGCAATAAAAGCGCAGCCGGAAATTAAGGCGGCTTTCTTGGGGGATATTACCTTAAGGGGTCCTAAGCTAAAGATGACGGCAAAGATGACGAAGCTTACCACGTAGACCGATTGATGCCGCCGGCCTGTTATCTTCCAGGCGATAGCCCAAATAGCGCCAGAAGCCACCAAGGCTAGAGCAATACGGCCAAAAATCATGAGCCTACCAGGTTTTAAATTTGATAATACTAACCATAGGAGTAAAAAAGCCGCCGCCGGGACTAAGACGGCTAGATCGTAAAACTCCCTAATAACCCAACCCGTGTTAAGGCGCAGGATAGAAAGGACGCAGGCTGAAATTAAGCCTAGCCCAAAGGCCGCCCAAGTTAAGCGGCGCACCAAAGGGCGACCGAAGTCAAATCTTAGAAGTGATAAAATTAATGGCGCGGCTAAGGCCAGTAACCAAGTGTTATCAACTACGTTAATCAAATATAAAAGCATAAATGATCCGCCAAAAAACTAGCCCACAAAAAGCTGGGAGAAAAAAAAACAATCCCACCGGCCGCAGGTTAGACCTCGGCCAGCGGGTTTTATTGAAGGCTTCGCCCCCAAAAATTTAAAAAATGCGCCAGGCTCAAGCGTAAAACTCGAGCCCGGCTTAAGATGTCACCAAGCCCTCGGAACGTAATCAAAATCCCAAGACACTTCGATTGGCTTAGTCCAGAAACGACCCGGAACGCCGGTAGCCTTGTCAACGTGGAGCAAGTAACCCTGCTTGTCGGGGCTGTCGATGATGAAGGTTATCTTGTACTTACCAGGGCCATCGAGCTTAACGTTGTTGCCGTAGTGGGGACCGTCAGAAGCGCTCATGGGCATAAAGTTACCCTCGATAAGCTTACCGCCTTGCTTTTGGGCGCGGTATTTAACGGTCAAATTGGGCACAAAGTCGCCAGCCCCGTAGCCTAGCCCATTGTCCTCAACGGCAGCGATGTCGGCTTCAAGGTGCATGTCGCTTTCAGCGGCAGCCAGGCCGCCAGCGCCAGTGGGCTCCATGTCAACAGGCTGGAAATAGACGCCAGCGATAGTTAGTGGCGGTACCAAATGGTCGTCGCCGAGCGGGAACTCTTCAAAACCAGCGGCTCCCTCTTCACCAGGCCCTTGGGCCATGATCGGCGCGGTCGTCCAGAGCATTACGGCCAAGACCGCCAAGAATGTCACGATACTAAGTTTACGCATTGTTCCTCCTTAGGAATTGTCTCCGCGCGTGCGCGGAAGTTTTTTTGGGGCAATCAAACAATCAGGGTCGATTAAACTTTATAATTACCGACCTTAGGGACAAGACCTCCGAATTTAGGCCATGGCCGCAGCGGCTTTAAGCCTTCTTGTCCGGCGATGGATGACTAAAATCGAGATTATAGTTAGTAACAGTAAGCCTATCTGCGGAATCAAGGTTTGAACCGTTGGGTAGACGCCAAGTAATTCCACCGTTGGGAAGCCTTCGATCATAGTGGTCGGCAGAGCGTCGCCTTCTTGGAGCTCTTTAATGCCGCCGCCCACAAAGGCGATACTCATAATAAACATCAAGATACTGGTGCCGATAAAAAATGGTTTAAGCGGTAGCTTCATCGAGCCGTGGCGGATAATAAAGAAGACAATGACTAAGGCTACGCAGCCCACCCCAAAGCCGGCCCAGACCATGGTGGTATCGGTTCCGGCCTCCGATAAGATGCCCTGGTAGAATAAAATGGTTTCGGCGCCCTCCCGGAAAACAGCCAAAAAGGCCGCCGCCGCTAAGGCCATGGCGCTACCGGTAGTTACGGCCATCTGAACTTTAGATTCAATATACTGCTTCCAGACCTCAGCTTCGGCTTTGGAGAACATCCAATTGCTTACGCAAAAGAGGACGACCGTGGCAAGGAGCATGGTTAGGCCCTCGATAATCTCCTGCTTAGCTCCGCTAAAACCCGAAAAAATTAGCTGCAAGGCCACAGCCGCTAAACCGCTAAAGATCACAGCGGCAATTGAGGCCATATAAACAACTCGAATGCTCTTGCGGTTTCCTGAGCGGCTTAGGTAGGCGGCGATGGCCGCGATTACTAAGATGGCCTCAAAACCCTCTCTTAAAAGAGTGCCGAAGGCGGCCAGAAAGATAGCCCAATCGCGCCCAACGGAGCTGGTTTCAGCAGCCGATGTAGCTGCGCTATCGCCGCCAGTACTTGCGCTACTCGCCGCTTGTTGGGCCTGAGCCCTTTGCTGAGCCCTTTGATCAAGCTGGCCAGCGTCCTCAATTAACCAGTTGGTGAGATCCGTCAGATGCCCGCGTATTTCGTCTTCGGGCGCCCCCTCACGGATTTTATGCTTGATAACCGCAAACTTGTATTCGACCTGGGAGGCCCGCTTTCCGGAGATGCGGCCTTTGACGTTTCGCTCAAAACCCTCTTTTTCGTAGAAGCCAAAGTAAGCCTCGTTTACAAAGTCAAAGGCGGCGTCACTTTCGCCCTTAAGATAAGACTCATGGGCGTTATCTAAGGTATCTTTCATGGCTAAGGCCACTTCGCCCCAGGAATTGTACTTGGAGGCGGCCTCGGCCTTGGGCGGCTGAACTAGCGCTATCAGCCCTATCAAGAAAGCGACCAGCATGGTCAAAATTATTTTGCTACGCATTTTTTTCTCCGTGAGAGTATCCCCGAGGCGGCATCTCCGTGAGGGCGACGGGCAAATCCGTCTAGGGTGAGGCGTTTTATTAAAACTACTTACCTAGCATCATCAGAGCCACAGGGTAATCATCAGGCCCTATCTTTAGGGCGTCTTTAATAACATCAGCCTTAACGGAATGTATATATCTGGCCCCGAGGTTGAGGGCGGCGGCGGCCAAGTAGACATCCTGGGTCATAGCCCCAACTAGGACTTGGATATAATTGTCAGCCAATCCTTTGCCGTGTTCTAGTTTAGTCGTAACCTCTTTATCGGAAATAAAGAGAAGGTTATACCAAGCGCGCCTGACAAAGGCTTGATCGGAAATCTCAGCCTTAATATTTTTGTTTGATATTTCACTTAAGCTATGGTCAGCCCATTGGTAGAGAAAGACCCCATTGGGACCAACTACATAAATTTTAACGTATGGCTCTAAGCCTTCGGCCATGGGCACCGTCCAGCCGGTCTGACTGCGATTTAAGCCGCTAGCGGCCCACAAGACCGTAGAGAGCTCTTCTAAGCTGACTTCCGCCGCCGAAAAATCGCCGCCCGGGGCCGAAGAGCGCTTCTTTAAGACCGTAAAAATGCCCGGGCCGCCATCGGTTAAGGGCGGCGGGAGCTTAATGTCGTCGGCTAAGGCCGAAGATAAAGTTACCGAAGGCTCTAAGGCTAAAAAGGCCAACAAAAATAAAGCCAAGCATAACCAAGAGGTTAGCCAAGTAGGTAACCAAGAGGGTAGCCAAGTTGGATGCAGCCGACCATGGCGGGAGGACGCTTTCATAGAGCCTCCTAAAAAATAACGCTTAAAAATAACGTTGGGATTGGTTTTGGGGAATTAAAAAATACCTGATCGAGACGGATCAGACTTGC
>JAITJB010000136.1 GCA_031279155.1 Deltaproteobacteria bacterium
ACGGACTTGGCAACATGACCCGCCCCTTGTCGTCCAAGGCGTGATCAAATCGTCCGCAAAAGGTGAAAGTGGCATCTTCCATCGAAATAGCCTTTGGTCTAATCGACCGATTCTTAGGCTGCCCCAAGGGGTTGATAAGCCCCTTGGCCAAAGAGTCGCTCAACCTGATCAAGAGGATCAGGGGGCTTCTTTCATCTTAGAAGATACAACTTGCGTCTACCATAGTCAATCGATTTTTTGCCTGTCAATCCAGAAAATCGTCGTCAGCGATCCAGTTTTTACCACCTAACGGCCATAAAAAATTGGCATGAGGCAATATGAGGTGTTTACCTTCAATTTAGTCCCAACATCTAGAATAGAAAATTTTTTTTATTTTTTTTCCGGTGCCAGGGAATTAAAGGAGCCAAAATTAAAATTTAGTTTAAATACATATAAAACGTTCTTATTTTCTGGGCCTGGCCAGGGGCAAAAAAAAATTATTGCTCCGGGTTTTTTCAAAATCCCTCACCGTATTTGAGCTAGGGGCTATTGAGCAGTGACTATTGACCCGTATTTGACCTTGTATTTGACCTTGGGACAAAGCCCAACTACCGACAAAACCGATCTCGAGACATCAAAGAAAACCAGTGTTCTTTAGTTGTCATGGCCTATGTGCCTAAAGACAACTAAATTTTTTTCTCCACCTTGCTAAGATTCTATATGATTATTAATTAAATTTCAACTGGGCTATTTGTAATTTTGATGTTTTTTTTAGTCTCGCCTTTCGAGAGGCACTCCACTACGACTTTTTCTAAGTGTCAAGTCATTTTTAAGTGCCGGGGATATAAGTGTAATATTTTATATTTATGTAAGCGAGATTTAAGGGTAAGGTCAGGGAGTACAGCTGGCCCATCCCACGGGCTAGATCTTATTTTTTTCTCACTTGGCACTATTCAAACACAAATTCTGGTGTTATAATTTTGTCTGCAAATTTTAGAAACATCTCCCTTGCTTAAGGCGAGATAAAATGCTTTTTTTGATCGCTCTCTAAAGTCTCAACGCTTGACCTGTTTGGGCGGCTAGCCCTAAAGGCTCTCTCTAAACTCTTTAAACTTGGCCTGATTGGCCGCTAGCCCTAAACTCTCTAAACCTGGCCTGATTTGATTGGGCCGCTAACCCTAAACTCTCTAAACTTGGCCTGATTGGCCGCTAACCTCACCCACCAACATGATCAACACCATTATCCACAAAGAAATTTTAATTCCTGGAAAAACCTCCAAGATGGTCGTCTTCTCGCCTGAGATCGCTAGACGGGCGAGACCTGGCAACTTTTTAATGCTCAGAGTCACCCCGACCGGCGAGAGATTTCCGCTGACCATCTGTGACGCTGACCCCTTAGAGGGCACCATTACCATCGTCTTTTTGGTCGTCGGAAAATCCACGGCCCTTTTAGAAACACTAAATCAGGGCGATAAGATCTTAGATATCTGCGGCCCTCTGGGCCGCGATACCCATATTGAAAAGTGCGGTACGGTTCTCTGCGTAGGCGGCGGGACGGGCATCGCGGCCATGCACCACATCGCTAAAGGCCACGCTAAGGCTGGTAACCGCGTTTTATCCATCATAGGCGCTCACAGTCGCGATTATCTCATCATGGAACGCGAGCTTTCTAGCTTCTCTCACAATCTTTTGATCGCCACCGAAGACGGCAGCTGCGGCGTCAAAGGTTTTGTAACCGAAATTTTAAAGCCAATGTTAGATAATTCTTCAGATTTAGGCGAGGTGATCGCCGTGGGGCCGGTTCCCATGATGGCGGCTGTCTCGGAAATGACCAGACCCTACGGCCTAAAAACCACGGTCAGCTTAAACTCCCTTATGATCGATGGCTTAGGCATGTGCGGCGCTTGCCGGGTAACAGTTGGCGGCCAAACATTGTTTACCTGCGTTGACGGGCCGGAATTCGATGGCCACCAGGTCGATTTTAAGTCTTTAAACCTTAGATTAAGTTCTTTTCGCGACCAAGAAAAAATTTCTATGAGCTTATTTACCTCCGGCTCAGATGCGGCTCATGCCTGCGAACACTGTTCGCCCAATATGGCCAGCCCAAAACTTGAGCCAAGAAAGGAAACCCCCTCTTCTTGACCGAAAACACCACTCAACCCACGGATCGATCTTCAAAACCACGAAAGAAACCTGACCGCGTGCCGATGCCCTGCCAAGAGCCTACGGTCAGAATCAAAAATTTCAGCGAAGTGGCCTTAGGCTACGACGCCCAAATGGCTCAAATTGAGGCTTCCCGCTGCCTTAAGTGCCCCAAACCCCTCTGCGTCAAGGGCTGCCCGGTGGAGGTGCCGATCCCAGAATTTATCAAAGCCATCTTAGATCACGACTTAAATAAGGCTTACCAGCTGATCACCTCCTCTAACGCCTTACCGGCTGTCTGCGGCCGGGTTTGCCCACAAGAAAACCAATGTGAGGGCAAATGCGTCTTGGCCCGCCGGGGGCTACCGGTAGCCATAGGCCGTTTGGAGCGATTTGTGGCCGATAGGTTCTTAACTGATGAGGCCATCTCAGATAGCCCTACGCCTGACCCTTTTCCTATTGCTACGCTTATTACTTCTCCCGATCCCGCTTCTACTGACGCAACCGCTACGGGTCCCGCTACCACTGTCAATCCCACTATCACTACGAATCCCAATCCCACTCTTGCTACTGCTCCCAATCCCACTACCACTTTTGCACCATCAACTGGCAAGGGCAATGGCAAAAGCAAGAGCAAGAGCAAGTACAAAGGCAAAATCGCCTGCATAGGCTCAGGGCCCTCTTCCCTTACGGTGGCCGGTGATTTAATTCGGGCCGGCTTTTCGGTGACCATCTTTGAGGCTCTTCACCGTCCTGGCGGGGTCTTGATCTACGGTATCCCGGAATTTCGGTTGCCAAAAGACGATGTGGTTGATAAGGAAATTTTAAACTTAAAAAATCTCGGCGTAGATTTTAAGCTTAACTACGTTGGCGGGAAGACCTTTACCATAGATGATCTTAAAGACCAGGGATATATGGCCGCCTTTATCGGCGTTGGCGCCGGCCTTCCCATATTTTTGGGTATCGAGGGCGAGGACTTAATCGGGGTTTTCTCAGCAAACGAATATCTTACCCGGGCCAATTTAGGCCGGGCCTTTGATTTTCCCCATTACGATACCCCCATCTACCAGGGCAAAAACGTCACCGTTTACGGCGCCGGAAACGTGGCCATGGACGCCGCCCGAACGGCCATAAGGCTGGGCGCGGAAACGGTAGATATCGTCTACCGCCGGACAAAAGCTGAAATGCCTTGTCGCCATGAAGAGTTAGAACACGCTCTCGAAGAAGGCGTTAACCTAAGGGTACTTTCTTCGCCAGTGGCTTTCAGCGGGGACGAACATGGAAGATTACAATCGGTCTCCATTCAGCCCATGAAGCTAGGCCCTAACGACGCTAACGGGCGACCAAAACCCATACCCGACGGTAATACTCTTCAAACGATCCCCACCGATCTAGCCATCGTTTCAGTAGGGACTGGCCCCAACCCACTACTACTTGAAGCGACCTTAGGTCTTGAGAGAAACGCTCGCGGCTACATTAAGACCGATGAAAACGGGGAAACCAGTATCAAAAACGTCTTCGCTGGCGGCGACATCGTCACCGGCTCAGCTACGGTCATCTT
>JAITJB010000195.1 GCA_031279155.1 Deltaproteobacteria bacterium
TGTCAGAGTTAAAATCGTGGAAGTTACTTTAAAAGAACTTCCCGAGATAAATGACGATTTTGTTAGAGATCTAAATATCGAAGACATCACTAGCTTAAAAGAGCTTAGAGAAATAGAAAGAAATAGGCTTATCGACGAGCAAAATCAGAGGATTAGACAGAACCTTCAGAATCAATTATTCCTAAAACTCGACGAGCTCATCACCTTTGACCAAGTGCCGCCTAATTTACTGGAAAGCCAGATCGATCGCGAAATCGTCCATATCAGAGACATGGCTATGTATCATAACCAAAGGGAGCTGAAGGAAAGCGTCGAACAATGGTTAAACAACCAGGAATTAAGAGATAAATATCGCCAGCAAGCTATTTTTAACATTAAAATTCAAGCTATAAAATTTAAACTACTTAAAGCAGAAAATATAACCGTAGAAGATTCAGAAGTCGCCGATTATGTAAAAAGATTATCGGAATATGCACAGTATGACCAGGCAGATGATTTAAACTCCAAACAATTTACGCTTCAGATCGCTGAAAGATTGCGCAACGATAAGCTGATCGACGTGTTACTCTCGAAGGTTCAATTTAAGGAATTCACACCAGAAAAGCCAGAGTCTATACCAGGGCAGCCAGAATCTACACCCGAGCAGCCAAAATCCCCTGATGGTGAGACAAAAGGCGAGACAACAGATGAGACGCTAGGTGAGACAAAAGGTGAATCGTCCGACAATCCAAGTTAATAGAACCTTTTTTAAAATCATCTAATCAAAACTAACAACTCTGCCCATGGGCAAATTTCAGCGTCATTGGTGCGACTTTGGCTGACTGCGCCATCTATCCCGGCTCTTTCGATCCTCCCACCTTGGGCCACTTGAGCCTGGTGGAAAGAGGTCTAGTAGTTTTTGATAAGATCATTGTCGCCGTGGCTGTTAATCCCCACAAAGCCACGCTCTTTACCGTCGAAGAACGCATCGAGCTCCTTAAGGAGTCTGTCTCAGGCTTTCCAACGGCCCGAGTTGAAGTCGATAGCTTCCAGAGCTTAACGGTCGATTACGCGCGTCTGCGCGGGGCTAGGGCCATCTTACGGGGCCTTAGGGCGACAGCTGATTTTGAATACGAGTTCCAACTAGCCATGGTTAACCGCCATCTATGTCCCGACGTGCAATCGGTCTTCATGATGGCGGATTATCAATGGTTTTATATAAGTTCCTCAACTGTCAAAGAGGCGGCCAGCTTTGGGGCCAATATCGACGATTTGGTTCCGCCGGCAGTATCTAAGCGCCTTAGACAAAAACTCGGTTAATAGCCGGCCTAGATAATTTATCAGCCGGCTAGGCCAACCGTTTTTCAGGGCACGATCATGGAAATCAGTAAAAGACTACTTTCGCCTAAACATCGAAAGGTCCACCCCATCGACGAATCCAAGCTGGGCTTTGGCGACACTTTCACCGACCACATGTTCAAAATGGATTATTTTGACGGCAAGTGGCAAAATCCCCGAATTGAGCCCTATGAGCCGCTACAGCTATCGCCTGCGGCCATGGTCCTCCATTACAGCCAGACCATCTTCGAGGGCTTAAAGTGCTATCGCCATCCCGACGGGCGCCTGGCTCTCTTTAGGCCCCGCGATAACTTTGACCGCTTCAACCTCTCAGCCGCCCGCATGGCTATCCCGCAGACCGACGCCGGCTTTTTGCTAGAAGCTTTAAAAGAACTCTTAAAGGTCGACGGCAGCTGGACTCCGTCCTTTTCAGGATCATCACTTTACATCCGCCCGACCATCATCGCCACCGAATCCCACCTAGGCGTCAGGCCCTCTAGAGAGTACCTTCTTTTTATTATCTTATGCCCGGTAGGCCCTTATTACCCCGAAGGCTTTGCGCCGATTAAAATCTACGTGGAAAGTTCTTTCAGCCGCTCGGCCCCTGGCGGCTTAGGGGCTATCAAGGCCGGGGCCAGTTACGCAACTAGTTTACTGGCTACTGAAATGGCGGCCCAAAAGAATTTTACTCAATTACTTTGGCTTGACGCCTGCGAGCACCGCTACGTCGAAGAAGTCGGCAGCATGAACATGTACTTTGTAATTGATAATAAAATCGTAACTTCTAAGCTCACCGGAACCATCCTCCCAGGCATCACCAGATCTTCGGTCATAACCGTGGCTAGAGAATCTGGCCTAGAAGTCGAAGAGAGGCTCATAGATATCGATGAGATTATTTTCGCCTACCGAAATGGCGCCCTGACGGAGGCTTTCGGCTCAGGCACTGCCGCCGTCATCTCGCCGGTCGGCTTACTTAGCTACCAAGGCGAAGAATTTACCGTGGCTAACGGCCAGATCGGACCCATCACCCAAAAGCTCTACGATGAGCTGGTGGGCATCCAATACGGCCTAAAACCCGATACCAGGGGCTGGGTGGATTATCTCTGATAGAAATAGCTATCTCTGAGTTCATAGAACCTCCAGCATCCCATCGGGACATCGCCATTCCATCTTGGCTATTCCATCTTGGCTATTCCATCTTAGCCATTCCATCTTGGCCATAACATCTGAATATAACAAAAAAAGCCCTACTAAGGGCTTTTTTTGTTGGCCATATTCTGTCGTTCTATGTTCTAACGTTCGTTGTTTTATGCCTTCTAACTTTCGATATCGACATTAAAATTTCTAGCTAAGGCCGCCAAGCCGCCAGAAAAGCCCTGACCCACGGCCCTAAACTTCCACTCGCCCTTGTAGCGATAGATCTCGCCAAAGATCATGGCCGTCTCAATGGACATGTCCTCCGTCAGATCGAAGCGGGCGATCTCGTTGTTATCAATCTGGTTAACAATGCGGATAAAGGCGTTTGAGACCATGCCAAAATTTTGGTTCCTAATATCGGCTTCGTAGATCGATACGGTCACGGATATCTTGTGAATGTCAGGCGGCACCTTTTGTAAATCAATTTTAATGACCTCATCGTCGCCCTCAGAGCCCCCCACCAAGTTATCGCCAGTGTGCTCGACCGCGCCCTCAGGGGATTTTAGTTGGCCGTAAAAGATAAAATCATTATCGTTTCGTACCTTGTTTTGCTCGTTTAGCATGAAAGCTGAAGCGTCGAGATCGAAGTCCTCACCAGTTGTCTGACGGGCATCCCAACCTAAGCCGACAAAGATAGATTTTAGGTTAGGAATAGCCCCGCTCAAGGAGACGTTGCCGCCTTTCACAAGCGATACACCCATGCTCATCCTCCGCGATTGATTTATTGATTTAAGGCTGCGCGCGGTTAGCGCGCAGCCTTGGTTTTACTCTTAAGCGGTTTTGGCCTTCGAGCGCTTAAGGAAGCGCACGATCTCACCTACCCAAAGGACCGGGGAAGTGCCAACGATAATAGCCACCCATTCGCCAAAAGATAGCGGCACGGTCCTAAAAATCGTCCCGCCTATTTGCGTCATTAAAATCTGCCCGATGGCGATGACGGTGACAATCAAAATAAACATCTTACTTTCTGCCAAGCCCGATAGCGCTGAACTGTCGCGGCCGAGCATCCTGGCGTTAAATAAGTTCCAAAACTGGAGGAAAACAAAGACCGTAAAGAAGACCGAGAGGTTATGAAGTCCTATAGTAGTTTCGGGGTTCATGGGGAAGAAAGATTGTAGGCATAATACTAAAATTAAAAACATGGCCAAAAATATGCCGCCGACCGTAAAAATAAACCTAGCCATAGTCGGGGTGACGATAAAGGCTTCCGGGTTTCTGGGGGGCTTAAGCATAACCGACCAATCGGGCGGCTCTGAGGCCAAAGCCAGGGCGGCGAAAGTATCCATGATAAGGTTAACCCAAAGCATTTGGGTGACCGTTAAAGGTAGCTGAATGCCCAAAAATGGGCCCAAGAGAGCGACCCCTAAGGCCAAGACGTTAATGGTCAGCTGAAAGAGGATAAACTTTTGGATGTTAGCGTAGATGGAGCGGCCCCACATGACGGCCTGGACAATGGAGGCAAAGGAATCATCTAATAGGATAATGTCAGCCGCTTCTTTGGCCACCGATGTCCCGGTAATGCCCATAGCTAGCCCGACGTCGGCGTGGTTTAGGGCCGGGGCGTCATTGGACCCGTCGCCGGTAACGGCTACGACCTCGCCTCTCTTCTGAAGTAAGGTAACTAGTCTCTGCTTAGCTAACGGTCTTGCCCGGCTCATGATAGTTAAGTCGCCGGCAGCCTTATAAGCTTCTTCGTCAGAGAGGGCCATAAAATCGTCGCCGGTAATAACTAAATTGGGGTCAGTGTCATTTGGCTTAATGATACCGATTTCGGTAGCTATTTCCCGGGCCGTAGCTTGAGTATCGCCGGTAACCATCTTAACTCTAACCCCGGCGCCGGCGCAGTGGCGGACGGCTGGCGGCACTTCCGGGCGGACCGGGTCGGCGATGGAGAAAAAGCCTAAGAAAGTAAGGTTGTTTTCATTAACTAGGCTTATAATTTTGTCCTGGCCGTATTCTAGGCTAGCGCCATTTCCGTTTTGTTCGCCGTTATCATCTGGGATAGTCCGCATGGCCAGAGCCAAGGTGCGCATGCCTCTGGCCTGTTCGTCTTTAAGGCTATCTAAAAGCTCGGTTTTATCGCTATCTGATAACGGGACTATGGTCCCATCGGGAAGGCGCTTGGAATTTGAGCGGGCAATGATTATCTCAGGCCCGCCTTTAACGTGAACGGTTAGAGCGCCTTTAACGACCCCACGGCCAACGGTTGCCATGTACTTGCGCTCAGTGGAAAAAGTAAGCTGACCTACTAGTTCAAAAGCCTCTCGAAGGCTCTTATAGCTAAGACCATTTTCCTCAAGCCAGATCAAAAGAGCCGATTCCGTAGGATTACCTAAGGGCTTAGTTAATTTTCCGCTCTCATCGGCCATGAGGTTGGCGGTGGAGTTGGCGGAAATGGCTTCAGCTACGAGATCAAGCTCGCTACCTTTTTTTAAGTCCCCTGTTAGGTTCGAAAAGTCTCGGGAGGCCACCTTCATTTGGTTCATGGTTAAGGTCCCGGTCTTATCCGAGCAGATAACCGTGGCCGCGCCAATGGTCTCGCAAGCGTGCATGTGCCGAACTAGGTTATTGGCCGCCGTCATCTTGCGCATTGAGTAGGCTAGAGATAAGGTAACGCTCATGGGGAGGCCTTCGGGTACGGCCACGACGATAATAGTTACGGCCACCATGAAGTACCTTAATAGCGATAGCGAAGTTGCTATGGGTAGCCATGTCGATATGCCGCCAGTAAGAACGCCGGCGGCCGCCCCTATCCCCAAGAGGACCCCAAAGAGAACGACGGCTACCCCCACGGCTTGAAGCCAGGGCCCCAAACCCTCGCGGTCCAACCAGGCGTTATTGGGCCGCTCGCGGCCGGTGAGCTCAATAGCGTCAAAAACAACTGGTACCCATATGCGCACCAAGGCCACGGCTAGGGCCAAGAAGATGGCGCACAAAAAATAAAGCTGCCCGCTAGTAAGAGGGACCTTTAGGTAGTAGAGATCTTGGTTGTCCTGGACCCGAACTAACGGCTGCGCGGTATCGGCCAAGTCGCCGTATTTAGCCCGTAAAATCTCTCGGGCGCTAGATATCTCTTCGCTAGTTGGCCCAGGGGCCCCCAATTCAACTCTAGAAATAACCGCTTGATCGCCTAAGTTACCCTGAAGGCCGGAGCGGATGGTTAAAGCCGAAAAGATCAAAAAGGCGATGAGAAAGCCAAAAACGCCGATGAGCTGGCCTAGGCGAGCGAGCTGGCGGTTTAAGGGGGTTACTGTTTCGGTTTCTTCGGCTGCCGCCCGGGCCGTTTTTCCGATTTCCGAGGCGTCGCCTACGGTGGTTACCTGGCACAGAGCCCTTCCGTCAGAGACAAAGGTTCCTCTTAAAACTTGATGGCGCGGATAGGCTAAGGTCGTCTCCTCAGGCGCGCCTTGGACCTTAGGCCTTTTAGTTAATGGTAATGATTCTCCGGTCAGGGAGGCTTCATTAACCTGGAAAGATACAGCGCTAACTACCTCGCCATCAGCCGGGATCTCTTCGCCCTGCTCCATGACTAAGATATCGCCGACAACTAGATCCTTTTTGGGAACAGAGCTATAAGCCCCGTTGCGGATGACCTTAACCGGCTCGTCATCGGAGACTTTATTTAATATGTCAAACTCTTGGCCAGCTTTGTACTCGTTAATGAAGCCCAAGGTGGTGGCCAAAAAAACAGCTATTATTATGCCTATCCCCTCAGCGTACTGACCTTCAATTATGCCAGCTAAGATAGCGATGACGGCGGCGACCAAAAGTATCCTGATGATGGGATCCTCAAACTTTTCTAAGTAGAGTTTCCACCAGGGATCTCTTGGCGGCGGCGTCAAAATATTGGCGCCATAGAGCCGGCGGCTCTCTTCGACCTGAGCCGGAGTTAAGCCCGTAAATTGCGGCTTGTCGCTTTCAGGGGTGAGACTTTCACTCATAGTTATTGGTTTCTCCGTGTTATGAAAAAGGGGAAAAAGATTGAAAATAAGATTAGGATCAAAATAAAGAAAAGGCCGTTAGCCCTAAGGCCATAGGGGGTTTTAGCCCTGAGAGCCGTCGATGCTAAAGGAATCGGTATTGCTACTAAGAGCCAGATTGGTCTCGCACACTGGACAGACAATCCTAGATGGAGTTTGCGGGGTTAAGCAAAATAAGTGCCCACAAAAACCGCATTTCCCCCAACCATCAGCCCCGCAGAAGGGACATATGTGAACGCCTTGAAGGAGGCTGGTATCTACGGGCGGGGACTTCATAGCTCCATCGCTAAAGAAGTCTAGGGGAAGTTTTACCACATCGTCAGCCATGAAAAAAGAACCTCCCGGATACAACTTAAAGCGCATCATATAGGGCTGTTTGGTATTTAGGCAGGTCACGTGGAAAGATAGGCGCTTGTTTTGCCCGGTAAACTTAGGCGGGCTATCGGTATTGATAAGCTCCATGCCCTTTTCTAAGGGGATTTTCTTCTCCAAGGAGATGGCGCTTTCAGGCGTGGCGCTCTGGGACTGGACCGAAGCGCTGAGCCAGACAAAGAGCTTGGCCACGCTTTCCGTAGATAAGGTCTTATTGTGGATGCAGACGTCGGCGATTTGGCTTAGAGTTTCAAAATCAACGTCATCGCCGCAGCCGATAGCGTAGATCTGAGCCAGATGAGGTTTAACGGCCTTTAGCCTGGCTATTGGACCCTGCCAGTCATCGGTGGGCTGCCCGTCGGTCATGATAAAGACCATGGGCTTAAAATCGCCTTTGCTCTCTAAAGTTGTCTGCTTAACGTCACGACTAATAGACTCTCTAACTAAATCCAAGGCCGCGCCCAAGCTCGTTCCTGGGCGTATTGATAAGCTCGGAGGGGCAACCGCGCTTATCTCTGTCAGCGGCACCAGAGTCCGCGCCTTGGCGTCAAAAGTTATTATACTCAAAAATGCCGTCTCAATGGCATAGGGATTTTTTTTCAAAGCCGAAATCATCGTGTAGACCCCGACCTCAACGGCCTCTAATGGCTCGCCAGCCATTGATTCCGAACAATCTAATAGAATGTATATGGGTAATCGCCTAGACATTTTTAAGTTCCCACTGTAATTTTAAAATTTAGCCAACTGAGCCGTCGACGTTAAATGCTCCAGCAGCCGCCGCTAGCCTTCCCAACTGATGGCAGTTAGCGCAGGTAACTATGTTATTTTTTGATTTTTCTAGGTTTATGCAGTTTAGAGTGCCGCAAGTGCACTGAAACCAACCCAAAGCCCCGCAGTGTGGGCAGACTGGCATCCCGCCTAGGCGGTTGGCGTCAATGGGCGGGCTTTTTAAGGCGCCTTCAGAGAGAAAATCGTCGGAGACGATTAAAATATCCTTGATACCGTAATTGGGGCTATTGGGCAAAAGCTGATAGCGGATTAAAAAGGGCTTATGGGTTTTAGAGCACAGGACGTGGAGGTAGACGCGTTTATTTTGGCCGGTAAATTTAGGCGGATTTTTGATGTCGATTAGTTTAAGCCCGGGCTTTAGGGGAATATCTTGAACTTCTCCTTCGCCTTCAACTTCCGGCCTGGTGCTCCTTGAGCCAACTGAAGCGCTGACCCAAGCAAAAACTGATCCCAAGGCCTCTTTGGTCAGATCGTCGGTGTGAAGGCAGTAGTGGGCAATTTTGCTTAAGGTCTCAAAATCGACCTCATCGCCGCAGCCAATGGCGTAGATGGTGGCCTTAATGGCGCTAGAAGACCGCAAACGCGCGGCTGCCTCAGACCAGGCGTCGGTTGGCTGACCGTCAGTTAAGATAAAAACCAGGGGCTTAAAATCGCCTTTGACCTCTTTGGTGTTTAAAACGATCTCCTTGGCCATTTGCTCTCTGAGTAAATCTAAGGCCGCGCCTAAGCTGGTCCCTGGCCGAAAGGTCAGTTTTGGCATGGTAAAGCTAATTAGTTCGGTAAGTGGGGCGGCTACCCTGGCTTTAGCGTCAAAGGTTAACACGCTCAGAAAAGCCGTCTCCAAGGCATGGGGATTTTTCCTAAGGGTAGAGATCATAGACATGACGCCCGTCTCCACGGCTTTTAAGGGATCGCCAGCCATGGATTCTGAGCAATCAAGTAGCAAATAGATGGGCAGACGGCGCAGCATTGATTAGATCTCCAATAGCTTTCTTAAACGAAAACTTGCTCAAAGCGGTAATAGCTTATACCGAAACTTTCTTAACCCGATAGAATCTTAAACCGACACTAGCGACACAAAAACCAGGCGACCGCCTTTACCGGCTTTTAAGAGGAGCTTAAGATCTTGGACCATCTCGATGTGCTTACCTTTGGGTATTGGGCGGTTATTGGTAACATCGGTCAGATCGTCTAATAGCTGGTTGACTAAGATCCATTTGCCTTTGTGGAAGGAAAAGTAGGCCACTGGTTTTCTTAATTCATCAGGCAGCTTTTCATCGGGGAAGATGTTGCGGTCGACGTGCCAGGGGTAGATGTATTGATTGTTGTAGACCATCAACCGATGATTGTCTGTAGCAAACTTAGCCCCGTCACGGGTGGAATAAAAGTCTAAGATCGGCAGCTGCCCCTTAAACTTGGCGCCGCAGTATGGGCAAACGGGCTTTTTGGTGTTTGGGAACACGTACCAGCCCTTAGAGCAGTTGGGATTGTCGCAGGGTTGAAGTAAATCAATGGTCTTAACCAAATCCTTCTCCCAATCGTCGGCTATGGGCCGCTCACTGGGAGAATGAAGACCGGTTACAAAGGCTTTATCGAAAAGCTCCTTTAGGTACGGCCCCATGATGGTATAGGGGAGCTTATCGGTATCGATCCAGGGCATAAAATCTTTGTCTTCGGGTTTGACCTTCAATCGATTGGAACGGTCATGGGGATTTTCAATGAAAGTTGCCTTATCGCCCATCTCCATCTGTTCCTGGATAGCATTGTCCTTATCGTAGACTTTAGAGCCCCGGAGGGGATGGCGGTGGAAGAGGTAGAGATAAATTAAAACGGCCAAGGCATGTTGGTCAGTCTCCCGGCAGGGGAGCTTGCGCTTGGGGTCCTCGCGGTCGAGGTGCATGGTGGCCACAACCTCAGGGGCGATAAAATCGGGCGTCCCCACGACGTCAGGCGGAAACATGCCCGGGACCACTAAGCCGTCGATATCGATAATGCAGGCGTTACCAGACCTAGGGTCGACCAGACAGTTGCGGTAAGAGAGATCGGAATGGGCCAGTCCCGCTGCGTGGAGTCTTCTGACGGCCCGGCTCAGATGAAGGCAGATCCTCAAGTAACCTAAGAGGTTACCTTTTTCTTCATGGGGTACAAAGCGGTTAAGGTTTTTGCCCGATGCAAACCATTTGCCCTCTTTTTCAGCCCCCTCAATGTCGCAACCTTTAGGAAAAAAGTAGTACGGTTGGTAGACAGGGACCAACAGACCTACCTTGTTATTGTACTTGATGATATCCTCAGGCCAGCAGAAGTATTTTTTCCAGTACTCTCCGCCCTCGCGCTCGAAGATGCCCTTTCTGTAAGTGGTCACCAACTTTTCGAGACGCTCGAGCCCAACGAAATCCAGCGGCTGGCGATAAAAGGCCACGACGTGCCGGCGATCGTTAGTGAAATAGACGTCTTTGAGGCCGCCCTGCATGGGTTCTTTTTCCACAAAACTAACGCTAGAGCCGCTGACGGTTGTTATAGTTACTTGACTCATTATTGCCACCAAACGCCTCGCCGTAAAGACAAGGGGAATTTAGGTCCTTAACAGGTTACCTGGGACCGACGCAGGCTGTGTATAATTAATAGGCTTGTTAGTGGACGATTCTAAAATTTATCACTAATTTAACACTTAAGGCCAGATCCGCCGTAAGTTTTCCCAACCAGGCTTGAGGAGGTGAGAATTTTTCTAGTCACAAAGCCATTATGATGTCCCATAAGGCAAAAATCAAGGCTTTAGGAAGCCAAAAATGGGATATCTACTCCCCAATCACAGTTCCATAATGCGAAATGAAGCGACCCGACCATCGGTCCCAGTCTTCAATATAAGCTGCTGCTTATCGATAATCTCTACGGCCTGGCCCTGAGGGATAGGTTTTTTTCGGCTGAGATCCTGAAGGGAGTCTAGGGTCTGGTTACTGAAATACCAGCCCTTTTTGGCATCGAAACTAAAAAAACCCACTGGCTTACGGTTCTCGTCGCTCGTTCGCTCATTGGGGAAAATCCTATTGTCGACATGCCAAGGATAGAGGTATTGATTATGGTGAACAACCAGTATATGAGAGTCCGAGCTATAATTAATTCCGTCTTTACTTGAAAAGAAATATAAAATAGGTAATCGCCCCTTAAGGACCGTGCCGCAGTAAGGGCAGACTTTGGGTTTGGGGCCTTCGATGTCGAAAATAAACCAACCCATCAGGCATTTAGGATTAGCGCAGGGGTGAAGCAGATCCACGGTCCTAACTAAGGCTCTCTCCCAATCGAGGGGCTTGGGCCGCTCCTTGGGAGCGTGAAGGCCTTTAATGAAGGCCCGGTCAAACAGTTCCTTAAGGTAAGGCCCCATGGTGGTATAGGGAAGATTTACCGGGTCAACCCAGGGCCGTAAATCTTCTTGGTCGGAAAGAGCTTTTAAGCTATTAGAAGTGTCAGTTGGGTTTTCAATAAAAAGAGAATCTTTACCCATGAGAAGCTCTTCGCTTCGCCTAGGGTCTGGGCCATGGTATTTAGAGCCTCTAAGGGGATGGCGGTGGAGGAGAAACATGTAAATCAAAACAGCTAAAGAATGCAGATCGGTAGTTTCTGAAGGTAAACAGCACTGTGGGTCAGACGGAAATAGTTCTTTAGTGGCTATGATTTCAGGGGCGGTAAAATCAGGGTTTTCGCCTCTTAGTAATCTTGATTGGGCAACGCCTGACCATTCAAATATTAGATCGATATTTATGAGGTAAAACTTACCACTTATCGGATCAACCAAGCAGTTGCGGCCCGAAAGATCCCAATGACAAAGGCCTACCTCGTGGAGCTTTCTCACCGCCCGGGACAGTTCGAGACAGAGCCTAAGGTAACCAATTAAGCTACCCCGCTCTTGGTAGGGCAAAAAGCGGGTGAAGTTTTTGGCCGATAAAAACCAGTGGGCCTTCTTATTGGCGCCAGCTAAGTTGGTGTCAGGCCCAAAAAAGAAATTGGGTCCATAAGCTGGCACCACCAAAGCGAGCCGTTTTTCATACTCAAAGGCGTACTGCGGCCAGCAAAAGAGATCAGTAAAATACTTACCGCCAGGTGTTTGGAAAATTTTATCGCGATATTCCGTGGCCAACCGGTACAATCGCTTTTTGTCTGATTCATCTAAAATTTTTGGAAATAATTGGACAACTTGGGTTTTATCATCCGTTAGATATAATTCTTTCGAGCCACTTACAATAGGCTTATCTATCTGAAAATTGATACCCGTCCCATCAGCTGCTGTGACCGTAACCGGACACATAAAAACCTCCAAGAGCCCATTGACAAATAGCGACTTTATTAAAAAAACTTAAATATTAATTTACAATTAAAATAGTACGATCATCATGATTGCCTTTAGACCAAAAATCTAACCAATTTCTTAAAGCCTGAGCTTTTTTATCGGTTGGAACATCAGGGTCGTAGATCTCCGGGCAACCGGGATTCTCCGAATCGCCTTTTTTGAGAATTTGATCCCAAAAATAGAGCCATTTTTCCCCAGATAAAACGCTGGCTTCGGAAGGGAAAAATGGATCGGTAATACCGTCTGTAGCTAAAATAATAGACTCGAAATCATCAGCAAAAGTAAAGAAAGTTCTGTGTTTAACTTTTTCCTCGTTGATTTCTTCGACCATGGTTAAAAATTTAGTTTGACCGGCGAACTCGCCAGAATCTGGCGTACCTAACACCAGGACCTTGTCGCTGTTGTCGACCCGGCAAATAGCCATGCCACCGTCGCCGAGCCAGAAAGAGATAAAAAAATACCCAAAGGAAAATTTTTTAAAGGCCATGAACAATAAAGTAGTATAGTAATCTTTAATTGAAATATTTTCATCTTTAAGCAATTGAGCTTTGTTTGTAGACTCTTTTGATATATTTAAATATGATAAATATACAGATCTATATATCATAGCA
>JAITJB010000320.1 GCA_031279155.1 Deltaproteobacteria bacterium
CTTCTAGCTTTTATCTCGCTAGGCCATCTAGCTGGCAAGCAGCTAGGCCATCTAGCTGGTATCTAGCAAGCTCTCGAGCTGGCGCCTAGCTAGCCACTCTCGCCTGTATCAAGCTAGCCCCTCTAGCGGATATCTAGCAAGCACTCAAGCTGGTACCTAGCTAGCCACTCTAGCCTGTATCAAGCTAGCCCCTCTAGCTGGTATCTAGCAAGCCCTCTAGCTGGTACCTAGCTAGCCACTCTAGCTGGCATCTAGCCAGGCCCTCTAGTTTGACTCACCTTCAAGATAGGGCTTTAAAACTCCTTGGGCCTGAAATTTGCTCCCGGCCTTAGAGAGATGCTGGTTATCGTGATATAAGTGTAGTCCGCTTGGGGAGAAAACCTGGCAGGTTTGTTCGGGGCAAAAAAGACTATCGGTGAGTATTATATCAGCCCCCACCAAGCGGCCTAAGAGGGCTAAGTAGTTTTCATAGCCTTTTAAGATATCAGCTTTTAAAGGCAGAGCAGCCTTTGGGTGGAGGGGTCTGGCCAGATAACTGCGGGGGTCAGATGGGAGCTCAGGATACTCGGCTACCACGGCTACCTTTTTTCCGCCACCAATAAGAACATCTATGCTCTTTTGAAGGGTTAATAGGTAGGTCTCGGGATCGGTAGCTGAAGAGGATTTTCCTTCTGAGGGAAAGCCCTCAGAGTTTATGTAATAAGATCCGCGTATGACCAAAAAGACAGTTTCGATACTCTTATCGCTGATGATTTTATCGTAAAGTTTCTCTGTTATCTCCTGCCAAGCAATCCTATCATCATCTGGCATTGCCTTATCTAGCCCGATAATGGGCCGGACATTGGCGGTTAAGCCCAGCATTATAGTGTTTACATTTTGGGATTCGTTATATTCAGCAAGGCCAGTAAAAGCAGAGTTTGCGTGACTATCGCCCAAGATGGCTACGGTCTTATCAGATCCTACAAATTGATAGCGGCAGAAAAAGCTAAGCGAGGGCCTAAAGCCAAGGTACTTTACGCATTGACTATCTACAGTTACGGGCGGCGCGCTAAATTCCTCGAATATCAAAGGCTCGTAGTCTTTAAGGGTAGTATATGATCTTGGGCTTGGGGACAAATAAATCCAGAGCCCCAAGCTAGCTAAGATAGTTATCGCGCCCCCTAAGGCCAGGTGTTTGATGCGCCTTTTTTTGGGATTAAAGCGGATAGGCTTTTCCACAAAGTGGTAAGTTAAAGCTGAGAGAATGACCGAAGAGATAACTATCGAAACCCGGGTTAAATCGCTCAGCCGAGATCCAAAGGTTACTATCATGGCCATAGAGACCATGGGCCAGTGCCACAGATATAAGGGATAACTTATTAGGCCAATGTACCTTAAGGGCCAGAGGGCTAAAAAGAAGCGGTTAACCAAGGCTTTATGGCCAACGACTAAGAGAACAGAAGTCCCGGCCACAGCCAATAAGCAAGCTAGAGACGGAAAGGCTTGGTTGGGGCGAGCCAGAGAAAAAGCCGCCAAAACGGCCAGGAGAGCTAAAACCGAAAGTAAATTCTCGATATGATTTACGGTTGTCGTTTTTTGGGTAAGATAATCGGCTTTAGTATTTTGGGTAAGATAATCGGTTTTAGTATTTTGGTTAGCCTGGTCAGTTGTCGCATTTTGGCTAGGATAGTCGGTGGCCGCACTTGTGGAGGCAATCTGATCATCAAAGATCTGGGATAATTTCTTAGCCCGTCTCTTAAACAGTGAGGCCATCATGACCCCGGACAAAAGCTCCCACATCCTGGTAATCGGCAGATAAAAACGGGCCGCCGGGTCGGTTATGGTGACATTTAAGATTAGTGATGCGTGGAGTAAGATAAGCATCAAGAGTCTAAAAAGCGTCCGCTTAATAGCTCCCTGGCCAGGGCGATAAACTAGGTAGGTTATGAGGGGAAAGAAAAGATAGAACTGCTCTTCAATACCTAAGCTCCACAGGTGGAGCATGGGCTTTAAGATGCTCTGAACATCGAAGTAGCCGCTCTCTCGCCAAAATAAGAGGTTGGCAACGCTTAAGGACCCGGCCAGGACTTCTTCGCCTAACTGCCTAAATTCATCCGGAAATAGTACCAGCCAGCCAAAAGCCAGCGTTGCGGCCATGACCACTATGAGGGAGGGAAAAATTCTTCTTAAGCGGGCTAAATAAAACTTAGCAAAAGAAAAGCTGCCCTCGTCGATATCCCTCATAATAAGGTTAGAGATAAGATAGCCTGAGATGACAAAAAAAACATCAACCCCGATAAAGCCGCCTGGTAGCCCTTTGGGAGCCACGTGGTAGGCCACCACGGCCAAGACGGCTAAAGCCCGTAAGCCGTCAATATCCGGTCGGTATTGTTTGTCTAAACTTTTGGAGCTCACGAAATTGCGTAGGTCATTGGCCTTGGGACTCTAAAGCCAGGTCTATGAGCTTATCTAATAGCTCGGAAAAACATAGGCCGTAAGCTGCGGCAGCCCTGGGCAAAAGACTATTGGAGGTAAGCCCTGGGATGGTGTTGGTTTCTAGAAGATAAAAATCTCCACTTTTCTCTAAGATAAAATCGGTTCTTGAGACCCCACGGCAAAAGAGAGCCTTGTGGGCAGCTAGAGATAGATCCTGAATCTTTTGGGTTTGATCTTTGGTTATCGGGGCCGGGCAGAGCTCTAAGGCTTGACCTGGCTCGTATTTGGCGGCGTAATCAAAAAAAATGTGTCCGGCACCTGGTCTTATTTCAATGGGCGGTAGAGCAAAGGAATCGCTATTACCTATGATAGCGCAGGTTAGTTCCCGGCCGCTTATGTATTTTTCTATCATAGCCCTAGTCCCAAATCTCCAGGCTAGCTTTAGAGCCGCAGCTATTTCGCCGCAGGTTTTGGCAACCGTTAGTCCCACCGATGATCCCTGGTTAAGGGGCTTTACGACAGCGGGTAAGCCTAAGGCCTTCTCGGCTTTTAACGCTACGCTATTTGGGTCTTCTGAATTTTGAGCTATTATATCTTCGGCCACAGGTAAACCGTAGGCTCGGTAAGTTATCTTAGTTACGGCTTTGTTCATGCACATAGCCGAAGACATTACCCCGCTCCCGACGTAGGGTAAGTTTAAGAGTTCTAGCATTCCTTGGATAGTTCCATCCTCGCCAAAAGGGCCATGGAGGACAGGGAAGGCCAAGTCAAACTCACGATGACGGTTAACCAACTCAGATAGATTTTGTTCGGGATCAAAGGAGGTCACATCATAGCGATCGGCATCCAAATTGGCGACGACTTCATGGGCCGAGGCCAGGGAAACCTCGCGCTCAGAAGAGCGACCACCACTTAGTAGAGCCACCTTAATCTTACCCATCTAATCCTCCGAAGAACTGACGTTTTTTAAAGGCTATTTAGATAAAAATGTTATTTAGGTAAAAATGCTACTAATCAAAAATGCTACTAAACAAAAAAAACCGTCCACCCTGATTCGGGCCGACGGCAGGAAAATAAACCCGCCACCTCACCGATATTTTTGGGAACCACTCGGCTTTTTAGGCTGCGGCCTGAGGATTGGGGTTGGATAAGTATTAAGCTTTTGGTTTGGGACTAGCTGTTAGCCTTAAGCTAATAAGCTTAAGCTTATTAGCTTTGTCTTTGAGCTTTTTTTTAGTCTTTGACTTAGTCTTTGGGCTTTTAGCCCTCAGTCCCAGGGGCGCTCTTAGCTTCAGAAGTGGCCAAAGGCTTACTGGCCGCATGAAACTGCCTCGATAACCTGGCGATGCGCCTGGCGGCATTGCGGGGATGAATTACGCCTTTAGAAGATGCTCTGTGAAGAGTGCTCATGACCTTTTTCAAAGCCTCACCGGAAGTCTGTTCCTCACCGCCTACGGCCACCCGGGCCTGTTTGACAGCATTTTTGATCTTAGTCTTAACCATGCGATTGCGGGCCCTCTGGACCTCGCTCTGGCGCGCTCTCTTGAGAGCCGATTTATGATTGGCCAAGTGTCTCTCCTTGTGCTATTGTGCGTTTAACACTTATGTCGTTGGCTGCCATTTTGGAGCAATGGTAGCCATAACCTTGGCACATTATCAAAGTGGTCCTGATTTGTCAATAGAAAAAAAAGAGCCGGCCTTAAAACCAAACACCATACAGACAGATAGCTGCAACCAGGCCGGGGCTATCTGCGAGATCCCATCTAACATCTCTAACTTAGGCTCTGAAATTGTGGTTCCAGCTAAAAGTAGCCTGATAAAAAGCGCTACCGTCGTAGGCTTAGGTACGCTCCTATCACGGGTAGCCGGCCTGGTCCGCGACCAGGTGACGGCCTTTTACTTTGGGGCCGGGCCGATAGCCGACGCCTTCTTTGTGGCCTTTCGCATCCCCAACTTCCTAAGGCGCCTCTTAGCCGAAGGCGCCCTGACTCCGGCCTTCATTCCGGTTTTCACCCAGAGAATGAAAGATCAGGGCATAAATGGGGCGGCCAAGCTCTACAAGGGGACCTTCGGGTTATTGTCATTATTTTTAATAATTTTAACGATTGTCGGTATCATTATCGCCCCCCTAATCGTTACGGCCATGGCCCCGGGTTTTAGGGAAAACCCGGCCCAATTTGAGCTGACCGTACTTTTAACCCGGGTTCTTTTTCCCTATATCTTATTAATGTCGCTTACGGCCTTAGCCATGGGGGCCTTAAATTCTCTGGGCCGCTTTACCATTCCGGCTTTAGGACCGGTGGCCTTAAATATCGCCATGATAATCGGCGCGGTCATACTTAGCCCAAGGTTATCAACGCCCATCATGGGCTTAGCTGCCGGAGCTCTCTTGGGGGGCATCTTACAGCTAGCTATACAACTACCGCTTTTAAAAAAGGCCGGCCCCTTTTTGGGCCTCACTTTCCGCTTTAAAGATCCGGCCATTTGGCGGATGATAAAGCTCATGATCCCGGCGGCTTTGGGCGGCGCCGCCTATCAGATATCCATCCTCCTAAATACTCTCTTAGTCTCCTTTTTGCCCAAAGGCAGCGTCTCCTGGCTCTATTACGCCGATAGGCTGATGCAGTTTCCCTTGGGCATATTTTCCATTGCCTTAGCTACCGCCGTTCTGCCGGCCCTATCTAGGCAGAGCGCCACCGGCGATCATGAGGGCTTCCGTAAGACCATCTCAGGGACCGTGGGGCTGCAGTTTTTTATTACCATCCCGGCCATGGTCGGCCTCATAGTCATGAGTAAGACTTTGGTCGAGCTTCTTTTCCAGAGAGGTAACTTTGACCAGATAAGCTCTGTTCAGACGGCTAAAGCTCTGTGGGCTTATGTCTTAGGTTTGCCCTTTTTATCCGGGGTAAGCTTACTGGCGAGAGCCTTCTACAGCCGGGCTAACACCAAGACCCCGGCCTTAATCGCGGCTATATGCCTGGCCATAGGACTAGTAGCCTCAGCTATTTTAATGTTTCCCCTAAAACACGTGGGGCTAGCTTTAGCTAGTTCCATTACCAGCTTTCTTAACTTTATTTGGCTGGCCTGGCTTCTAAGAAAGCGCAGCGATCTGGCTTTTAGGCCCATGATCAAGCAATGCCTAAGCTACATAATATGGGCTATAATAATGGGCGCGGCCCTTTGGCCGCTCTACGCCTTCTCAAGCTCGAGCACCTTAGAGCGCTTGGGGAGAATTTTAATCGGGTTAATCTTAGGCCCGGCCATATACTTTGGTCTAGCCTTTGTCTTTCACTGCCCTCATCTGGCCCCGTTTAAAAGCCTTATCTCAAAACTTAAGAGGATAATCAAAAGGTAAACCACAGCCGCCAGAGCGGGGTAAATAGCTTAGCGGAAAATAGCTTAAGCCAAGCCAATTAAGCATCCTTTCTCTTTTGCATCAAAAGAAGGTACTTAGAGAGAGTGTAGCCGCCGTAATACCAACACAGGGCCCAGCCTACTGGACCCTCTAAAATACCTAGCTTTAGAAAAAACATCTTAAAAAAAGCCGCCCCGCCGTGGAGCACGGCCCCTAGGGCGGTTGTCTTTCGGCCGTTTTTATATTCTTCATCGGCCCAGAGCCTAGCGTCATGAATAAACTTAGCGAGGTAGCGATCCCAATCTTGGTAGGTATGGTGCTCCAAAAACCCTTCTAGAAGCTTAACCGGCAATTGACACTCCGGGCACTCGTGGACAGCCCGGCTCCATTTAACTGATCCTTTGGGAAAAAGCCTCTTGACCCGATCCGGGGCTAAGTGCCCGAAGCGATGCTTTCGACCAAAGGCGTGGTTTTGCCGCCAGACCAGGCCTTGAGCCTGGCCCTGAACCTGAGTCTGTGCTTGGCCTTGACCTTGAGCCTGAGCCTGAGCCTGAGCCTGACCCTGATCTTGACCTTGAACCTGATTTTGGCTAATAAAACTCTTGACGGATTTAATTAATTCCGGGGTAAAGCGCTCATCAGCGTCGAGGAAGAAGACCCAATCAGCCT
>JAITJB010000323.1 GCA_031279155.1 Deltaproteobacteria bacterium
CTAGGTTTGGTGATGGCCGCCGGCCCGCCGTAGATGAGCCTAGCTTTAACGCCTCTTGAGGCCAAAAGTCTTTGGAGGGCGAAGCCGGAGGCTATGGAGTCAGCATCGGGGACGTCGTGACACTGGATAACAATATCGCGGTACTTTACGATTTCATCTACGAAAAAGCTAGTTGACTTTGTTTCTCTCATCATAGCCCCTATTTTGGCCAGGCGGTTTGGCTATGCTCTTAATACTAACCAATACTACCCCAAAGTAGGTCGGCCCTACTTTGGGGTGTTTTAGCTAACGAGTACTTCTTAATTTTCGTCAGATTGCTCTAACTCTAATTCTAATTCACCCACGGTAATTAAAATAACGGCCACGATAGTGTCGGGGCCCATTTTGCGGTTAGTGGAGTAGGCCCTGACCTCGTATTGTCCACTTTGTTTTGGGGCGTCGAAGAAGAGCGTTTCCTCCCGGTGGTCGATGTTGATGTAATAGATGAAATCATCCCCGCTAGCCTCCAAGCGGTAGAGGCCGACCATGGCGCCATCTAAAATCATTGATTGGGGTACGCTATCGACTTTAACCTCAAAATCTTCTTCTAAGCTAAAAGAGGTTTTCTCAATATCGACGTTAAAGGCCCCTAGGGAGCTAGAGGTAACGGTTATGGGGATGGATTGAATTAGCGTTTTATCGGAGAGTTCTTCTGAGCTATTGTACAATCTGATCTCGTATTGGCCGGGGGCGGTTGGGGCGTTAATGACGGGCGAGGAGTCAGTTGGGAAGATGCTAGTGGTTATAGTTTTAGCCTCAGAGCCCGAAGGCGCGATGCCGATAACGAGGCGCTCTGGGATATCGCCTTGGTAATTTAAACGCGGGAGAATGCTCTGGCCAGGAGTGTATTGGGTCTTATCAAGCTCTAAAGATAGGGGGATCTCTTTGGGGACCTGGATAATGGTTACGGTAGAAGGGGTCTGAGGGGGTTTGGCGGTGATAGAGAGAACTATCACGCCTAAAAGACTCAGGGCCAATAGAGCGATAATGATCTTAGTGAAGTGTTTGGGCAGGCGGGTTAGAAGGCGACAGCGTCTTCGGATAAAAGTGGTGGCAATATCGCTGATTTCTCCAAGCCTAGGCACAGCGTTAAACTCTAAGGCCTTAACAATTTGCGTGACAATGTTCTTAGGATCGCTAGTATCCGTAATACCCTGGGTGGCGTTTAAGCCTAGGGCTAAGCCTGGCGGCAGGACGTCCATACCGTCTAGGTAGACGGGAATGACTTTAATCCGATTGTTTAGGGCGTATTCTATCTCAACGCGGACGTAATTGGAATTGGCCGCCTCAGCCGATATAAAGGCGATGAGGACCTGGCAATTTCTAATGGCTAAGGCGATCTCGTCGGTCCAAGTAGAGGAGATATTTATACCGCCATCAAACCACACTCGGTAACCTTTGTGGCTGATGGCCTCTATGATGGGTAAGATCACGGCGGAATCGGAGTGGGAATAACTTATAAAGACAAAGGGACCGTCGTCAGGCGTACAGCTCTTGACGCTTGGGTTTAATTCCCGGCTGGTCATCAAGATCTCCTTTCCTTGGGGCACCGGGGCCCGTGAAAATAAAGTTCAAGTGGGTTTATTTTTTAGGACATAATACCATAGCTAAGACTACCATATCTTAAGAGACGGCTTTAAAACAAGGTGGGGATTTTTTTAGTGTTGATGATCTCGTTAAATAGGCCCTCTAGTTCATAGCGCAGACTTGGGGCGATTTTTGTCTGCCCGATAGTCTCGGCCATGTATCGAACGGCCTCATCCATTAGGTAAGGCCCGGTTTTAAGGAGGGCCTCTTGGGCTAAGTCTAGCTTTTCCAGGTGAGGCACCTGGCTCCAGGACCGTTGGTAGCCGCCGTAGTCAAGGCCCCTAAATGAGATGGTCAGATCATCGGTATTTGACCCGCTAGGATAGTATATGGGGTCATTATCGCGGTCACTAGTTTGAGGGCGCTCTTGACCCAACATGGCGCTTAGAGAGGTGGGTATAATTTTAGCGCCGCTTTCACTTTCCAGTATGCTCATTAGGTAGCTAAGTTTAATGGGACCAAGGGTATCTATCAGCGATAAGGCCTCTAACCTAAGATCTTGGCTTATTTTTTTTGGCTTTATGTTTTCCTTTGGCGGCTTGCCCTCTGCCGGATAGTCCTCATGACCCTTTTTGATGATTTCTATGATAGTTGCGTATTGGTGGGTAGAGCCAACCTTAAACTCCACCTCATCTTCGAGCTGAGCGCCTTTTATGGCCTTACCAAGTGGCGAAATAGGATTTAAGATTTTAAAGCCCGAAGGCGCATCTTTGTTTCCATAATAATAGGTATTAATCTGATTATTTGAGCTATGGTGCTGGATTTTAACTATGTCTCCTACTTGCACAAATAGTTCTTCGAAAGAGGCGTCAGTTATCGGAGGTTGGGCTGGTATGTTTTCGGGATCTTGAAATTCTCCGTCAGTTTCAAATTCTTCGTCGTCGCCAGGGTATTGTAGACTATCTTTAGAAAGTTCACTTTCGCGGGCTGGTTTTTTTGAGATATCTTGCTGATTTATTTGGGGCTTAGCTTTGATGTTCTTAGGGATCGGAACTTTTGGGGCTGATAGGGGATTTTTCTTAGTAGTTTTAAGAAGTTCATCGAGCTTAGCCTTTAGGCGGGCTAACTCTAGGTCTGGTTGGTTAAACCAGTTGGCCGACCATAGCCGGTAGAGGTTCCAGCCCAAGCCTTTTAAAACTTCGTCTCTTAGTCTATCGCGGTCTCTGATGGAAGGGGTGTTAAACCAAGAGGGACCGTCGGTCTCAAGACCAAGGATGTAGCTATCGTCATGAGGGTGTTTGATAGCCACATCTAGGCGATAGCCATCGGTTCCGATATCGGTTTGGGCTATGTAGTCTAAATCAATTAATTTTTCGGCGACAAAAGCGGCTAAGCTCATGGGGTTTGAGGCGGCTATGGAGGTAATGGTTCTAGCTTCGCCGCCTTTGGCGGCGTAACCTAGCCAGGCCTTGAGAATGGCTACCCCTCTGGTATCGCCTTCAATGCTTTTGATGTCGTCTGGCACCATAGAGGTGAAGGTGACCAGGCTCTCTTTGGCCCGAGAGAAGAGGACGTTTAAACGCCTGCGGCCGGCTATGCCGACGATTGGGCCAAAGCGGTTGGCTACCGGACCTGTTAGTTTTTCTGGGCCGTAAACGGTGCCAATAAAAATGGCGTCCCGCTCATCGCCTTGGACGTTTTCGAGGTTTTTAACGAAGAATTTTTCCAGCCCGTCGTTTTTTGTCGACCATTTTCGCTCGTAGTCCCAAGCCAGGCTATCTTTTAGGAAGACTCGCTCCATCTTTTCGTTTATTAAATCCATCTGCTTTTGGTTTAAGGTCACTAAGCCAAGAGAGCGGTCAGGGTAGGTATGCATGAAATCTACGGCGGCGTCCACCATGGCCTGGGCCTCGATTTCGTTGCGGCTACCTTGATAGAGCCCCTCAACTTTAACTAACCTAACCCCCATGTCCGGCCTGGTCTCCGAAGGCGAGGGGTAGACCACCAAGGTGTTTTGGTAGATATGGCGGTTTGAGAACTCAATTAAAGCTGAATGGCGAGATCGGTAGTGCCAAAGTAGCCGGCGGTGGGGCTGGAAAACCTGCTGGGCCATTTCCAAGATCGATTCGCCGATGGTATTGTCCTCATCGAGATCGCTATCGGAGTCATCGTCTAAGTGCTTTTTAAAAAAGGTCGTTGGCGGCAGCTGGTTGGAGTCGCCGACGATCATAAATTTTTGGCTTCTAGCCAAGGACGCCACAGCGTTCTCAGGCGGCATCTGCGAGGCTTCATCCAAAATACATAGATCAAAGGAGATATCTTGGGAGTCAAGGTATTGGGAGACAGCTGTCGGCGACATCATCCAGCAGGGCTTAAGCTCCATTAAGGCTTTAGCCGCCCTAGGTAGGAGCTTACGGAGGGGCAGATAGGCTTTTTTCTTGGTTATCTCGTGTTGTAAGAGAGATAAATCGGTAAACTCGGATTTTGGGCCGTAACCCCTTCCTTGGGGCGGCCTAGCCGTAGAAAACAAGTTGTGCCGAATAAGCTTACGGTTACTTTCAATGATCCTTTTATCGTAGTCAGCTAACTGGCCTCTAAGATCGTCTAGCTTGGTATCGATATAATCGATTAGCTCATGGCTCTGCTCGCGAAAGATGGTCTCAGCCATGGTCCGGTAGAGAACGGCTTCGAGGATTTGCCCGAAAGTTAGGGTATCAAAAATAGGCGCCTTTTGCTTAATTGTCTTCGTTATGGCCTCCATTAAGGGGCCGAAGCTTTGGACGGTTTTGTTTGAAACGAACTTAGTTAGGCTTAGGCGAGCCTGCCTTAGCTTGAAGTTGGCAAAAAGCCCGTCTCTATCTTGGGCGGCTAGTTTTAAGATTTCAATCTGTTTTATTAGAGATTTTGCGTAAATCTTTTGCTCGAAAGAAAGCCCGCTCATTTCTGATAGTTCGCTTATTACCGGATCCGTTTGATCGATTTTGCTTTTAAGGCTAGTTAATAAATTAACAGAGGCCGTTAAGTTATTATTTAAGATTAATTCCAATAGCTTTTTAGGTATTGGCCCGGCTTGACTGAGCTCGGTTAGGCAAGCGAGTTCATCGGTAATATCGCTCTCTAAGCTCTTACTTCCGCGAAATTTGGTCGCTAAAAATTTAGAGGATCTAGCGTCGGAATCTAGCTTTCTCTTTAAGTCTAAGTTTTCTTCGAGCCTTACGACAAGGGCTTTTAGCTCGTCACAAGTAAGATCGCGATTAAATAGTGAATGCGGGTTTAGGTTACTTATGTCTCTATTGGCCTCTCTAGCCATACTGAGGCTATAGTCCAAAACAGAAGCATCCTTAACTAATTGGTCATATTTTTCCGGCCCGGCCAGCTGAGAGTCTTTGGGGAGCGACAATAAAAGATCGGTCTCAGCCGTCAGAACAAATTGCCGCAAAGGCCATAGAGTAAGATCGGAAAAGCGGCTAAAGGCTTGGTGGTAAAAATCGATTAGGCCCCTATAGAGATCTAAGTCAGTTTTAAGAGTAATGGAATTTTGGCCCATCATTTTGGCCAGATCTACCGATGATTGCTCCCAAGCTCGTCTGTTTTGGCGCCATTTTGCCAGGGCGCGAAGCTCTTGGGCCGAAGATTTTGGATCGATTTTTCGCGAGGTTAGTTTTTTCCACACTCCTTTGGCCGTCCTAACTTCTGAGTTCAGAAAGGACCAAAAATTGGCTCTCTCAAGGGTATTGGCATATTTTAAAAGCTCGGCGTCATAGTCGGGCCCGAGTTCGCTTTCTAAGTCTATCCCTGGAAAGAGGGCCTCTAGGTTTTTTTGATCTTTCAGTAACTGACTAGAAGTCTCAAGTATTCGCTCAATGTTGGCCGTCACAATGGGATCGTAGGGGATTTGGGATCTAAGGGCCAAAACTAGCCGGCCAGTTGAGGCGGCAAAGGAGCCGGCCTGGCACAACTGCTCAGTGGTAAAATCATTTAACTTAGGGTATTGGGTCATTAAAGGCGCTAAAGAGCTCAGGCGGCTATTATGGGCGCTCAGGGTTTTTTCCAGCTGCGATATATGGTCGCCTAATTTGGTTATCACCACATTGCCGAGATTAAGATTTTGGGCGATGGCCGAAATTTTCTTGGCGCTATCAAATGTTAGGCGATCTTCGGGATCTGTTAAATCTTGGGCCAGGCTCTTAAAAACGCTTTGGTACTTTTGACATTGGGCAAAGAAATCTTTGATATAATTATCCGGCCATAGATCAATAAGGCTTATAAGAACAAGTTTATCTATTCTATCTATGTGTTTTAGGGCAATATTAATAAAGACAGCTAATGCTTCTAAGTCGATATTTTGGTTTATATCGATCCCAATATCATTAAGTTTTATGGCAATATTATTTTGGTCTTCCAAATGGTCAGCCGCTTTGGCGGCTAAAGCCAAGATATCCTGGGCAATAAATTCGTTTAAGGCCGCCATCTCGAGATTTTGCCAAGAGTCGCCTTCGGCCATAGCCCCTTGCCAGGCTGACATGAAATCGTCGCCAGCTTTTATTAAGTCTTCGATTTTGAGGCTATCAAAACTTCCCGGGGAATCGAGGATGATTTTTAAGCCGCTTAAAACCTCAAGTCTTAAGCTGGTACTTCTTGCCCGGCCTAGGACGGTATAGATGGTAAGCCCGCTTAAACCAAATTTAAACGATATAAATCTCTTATATCTTTCTAGGCTGTCTTGGACATTGGCGTAGCGGGTTAACAGCCCTTGGCGCTCAGAATCAATCGGGCTTGGGGGACGCATAGTAAGGCGGGCCCGAATCGATTCGATAACCTCGGCTCGGTTGGATCGGTTAGCCTGTAAGGGCAACAAAAATTCCCCTAAGTTTACGGCTTCTAGGCGGGATTTAACGACCTCTAGGGCGGCCAGCTTTTCGGCGATAAAAAGCACCTTCTGGCCCTTTGAGAGGGCTTCGGCGATGGTGTTAACGATGGTTTGAGATTTTCCCGTGCCCGGCGGGCCCTCAACCACTAGATTGCGTCCATCAATGACGTCGATGATGGTTCGGACCTGAGAGGAATCAGCGCTCAAAACCAAGTTGAGATTTTTCCTAACGGCTAAGGAATTAATGTCCTCTTGAGTCTCGGCCAAAGGCCCGGGCGTAAGCTTATCAGCTGATGAATCGGCTGGCTTTTCGGCGCCGTAGAGAAGCTGCCTGATGACGGGATTATTGATATACCAAGATCTTCGGCTAAAATCGAGATCGTTATAGATGGCCATGCCGTCATAGGGCAGAAGGCCGAAGAGGACTTGCCTTTTGACGCTAGGCTCTTGGGCCCCAAGCCTAGATTTGGCTAAGCTTTTGGTCAATTGTTTTAGGTAGCTCTCTACCGATTGTCCGGGCTCAAAATCAGGTAGAGTCAGGCCTAAGTTGGTTTTAAGGACTTGAGCCAGAACGAAATTTGGATAAATATCTTCGCCCTCAGAACTAACCGAAAACTCAAAGCCCCGCCGGGTTTTCTTTTTTTCGAGCTTTAGGGGGAGAAGTAATATCGGTGAGTGTATTAAACCCTTGTTCTCAGTTAAGCCGGACCAGTATAAAAGGCCAAAGACCGCGAAAAAGACGTTAAGGCCGGTTTCCTCCTGAAAGGTGCGGCACTTAGTCTGCATGTTGCCTAGTTTCTTTTCTAGGTCTTCTGGCAGCATCAAGGTCTGGATTTCTTTATCGCTGTGGTGGCCACTACTCTGGTGAGAGCTAGTAGGCAGCGGCAGATCGTAATTGGGATTAAAGCCCAAATCGCTAGCGTAGATTTTAAGGCTATCTTCATTACCCCGCTCAGGGCGCTTGGGGAGGCCTAGTTTTTCGCGGATCTGGTTTCGGATTCTGCGCTCGTGAGCCGAAATTTTACCTCCCGAAATAGAGGGACCAGTAGCGGAAGAAGCCGGTTTTGGGCTTTTGGCAGATTCAGAGAGGGCTAATTTTAAAGCGTTTCTAAATTTAACAGTGCGTTCATCCAGGGGATCGTCTTCTAAAGCTGGCAGCGGGACAATCTTCATGGATTTTTGGTTGGTCAGGTTATCGGCTAAAACATCGGGCAGTTCATCGATAACCCTCAGAGTCCCGGTGGCCGAATGCTTGACGTTTATCGAGATCAGGGGATTTCGGGAGGAGAGATCGAGGACTTTATTTCGGAGTAAGTCCAGCTTATTTTTGATAGCTTCAGAGATGAGGCTATTTTGATTATTACTTGTCGGGGCTTGATAGGTCATAACACTGGGCCTTGAGACGGGTTACCAAGGGCAAAGGGCTTTGGGGTCGCTAGAGGAATATTTTCGAAAGATAAATACACCATACTACTGACAATAACCTATTATTACGGGTTTTTGAGCTAGAGGGGGTTTTAGCCCAATTGATCAAGTTTTCGTTCAGGCTTTCGTTTTCAGCCGTCAGCTAAATTTTTGGCTAGTTAAATGATTACTAAGATTCTAAAATGCTTCTTTCAGATTGAATCGACAGTTCTTTTACAGCCTGGAGCACGGGATAAAAATATTGTTTAGAGTGTAGATAATATGATTTAATGTAATCATTAATTTTGTTTAAATCGCCTTCTTGCCATAAGTACATTAACTTATGGATTTGATCGATAATAGGCGCCTAGATTAAGGATGATCCCAAGCCAAGGGACTGGCGGCTACGTTGATACCAAGGAACTAGTATAAATTCTCGGCCGCTGCCTAATAATTCGGCTTCTGGCTCGCCATCATCGTCGTCAAAGGGCTTACTGGCACCAATAGAGTGCTTAGATAAAAGATTGGTTGATACAAGCTCTCGATCGCTAATATTACAGGCTCTAGCGTACAAAAGACAGGGCCCGGCTGAAACGTAGCCTAAACCAAAATCATTAGTGAGCCTTCGGTAAGTCCCAATAGCTGATAGCCAATTATTATTATAGCCATACTCGCTAGCGTTTTGGGTCATAAGATCGATGGCCTGGCGGATAGTCTGAACCATGGTTCCCAAGGTCAGTAGCTGCCTAGGGGTAAAAAGCTGGCCCCAAGTTTTAAAACGGATGTCCGGTTTTGGGGGTCTAGTCATTCTATCGAGTTCCTGGAGCCCATGACGGGGGAGACTTGCTAGCGTGCTTGGCTACCGTGCTTGGCTAGCGCTTTTTAGCCGTGTGAGCGAAATGACCGCCAAGCTTAGCAAATAGGGAAAAATCGAAAGGGTAGTTGTCTAAATTTAATATATAATTTTTCTTTCTAATTTTTCTAACATAGAAACATAACTTTCAATAGCTTGATTTAACATAAATATATAAAAAGATTTGTTGTCATAATAACTATTTTGTATACTTTTATGGTATTCAAGCTTATTATCTGGAGTAATATCAATTGGTAAGCATTTTCTCTGAAGCATAAGTGTATTCATAGCTAAACGAGCTACTCTACCATTTCCATCCATAAATGGATGAATAAAAATAATATCTTTATGTATTTTTAAAGCAAATAAAATAGGATGCAGTTTTTCTTTGGTCTTATCTAATAATTCAAACATATTTAACATTACTGACTTTACTTTAAAAGGTGGTATAAAAATTTGATGTCCTACTCTAACATCTTTATCTCTATATTTGCCAGCAATAGCATTATTTTCTAGACCACCAGACAATAAAGAATGAAATTTTAAAATATCAGACTCGTTAACATCTTCATTATTCTGTAATGTCATCATATATTGAAAAGATAAATCATGTGCTCTAACAGCCCCAGTTTCCAAAGGTGACTTAAAATCAGCAACCTGGTTATTAAAGATTAAATTAAA
>JAITJB010000049.1 GCA_031279155.1 Deltaproteobacteria bacterium
GGGATCGGATAGCTTCTTTAGGATCGAGCAGCTGGCAATGGTCCCGCCGTGGCAATGGCCTTTAAGGGCCAGGAGGTTTTTCCTAAGCCGCCTTAGGGAGCGCAGCTGATCTTCCAGGCGGCCTATGAGCCCCTCGATCATGTCGTCAACTGGTTGGCAATTGCCTTCCGGGGCCTGACGGAGCTTTAAAAGCACCTTAATGTCGCTTAAGGCGATGCCGTGATCCCGGCAGTGCCTGATAAACTTGAGCCTTTCGATATCCTCCGGCCCGTAGAGCCTATAGCCGTTTTCCCCACGGGTGGGTTTTTCCAAAAGACCCTCTTTTTCGTAGAACCTAACCGTTACCACCTGGCAGTCGGTCAGCTGAGCTAATTGTCCTATTTTATACATTACTCACTACTCTTTACTGATTTAAATCATTAATATATGGTCAATATTCATTAGATTAAAGCAAAAAGCTAGGAGGAAAAAATATTTTTTCTAGGGGCTCAAAACCCCTTGACCCTATATTAACTATAGACATTATATTTGTCAATGAGGCCCATGGTCGATTCGTTCGATTCGTTCGTTTCGATCGATTTAACAGGTTCGCCTGCGTAAGTCTCACGGCTTAGATAAGCCATTAGCTCTTTTTTTGGGCGCCTCAAATTTAAAACCAGAGGTCTATCATGAATCAAACTTGCGCTATCTGCGGTTGCGTTCACATCGAAGGTCATTCCCACAACTGTTCCCCGCTACAAATGGGGCCGATTAATTCTCAGGCTAATGCGTCCCAAAGCCCGGCCGCTAAGCCCTGGGATACCCCCTTGGAGTCTGACGAGGAAAGCCACCTAGGTCAGCCCGGAGACGAAGATTGCCATCGCCTGTCCGGGCAACATGAATTTACAAACCCCCAACAATCTCCCTTTTGTCCTGATTGTCATGATGAAGATGTCGAGCATGTTGAGCATGTAACTTGCTGTCCTGATTGCCAAGGCGAGCAAATTGAGCAAGTTGAGCAAGTTGAGCAAGTTGAGCATGACGAGCATAACGAGCATGTATCTTGTTGTCCTGATTGTCATGACGAACATAACGAGCATAACGAGTATAACGAGAAGGTTACAATCAATCGCAAAACTTCAGCCTGCTGCAGCGCCTGCGCTGACGCGGCCCCGCTGACTTCTTATAAACAAGATCAGCCCCATGAGTCCGAAGGTTATTCGCTCTGGCGGCTAGGCTTAGCTTCCTTTTTAGCCGTAACCTCTGAGGTCGGCCATTTTGTAAATTTCTACGAACCACTGACCATAGCTCTAGCCGGCCTGGCCATTTTGATCGGCGGCATCCCCACCTGGATCGAGGGCTGGAAATCCCTCGGTAAGTTTAAGCTCGATATCATGGCTCTGATGTCGGTGGCCGTGACCGGGGCCGTTGTTATTGGAGAATTTTCCGAAGGCGCTTTGGTCTTAGTTCTCTTTGCTTTAGCCGAAAAGCTTGAGGATAGAAGCGTTAACCGGGCCCGCAAGGCCATTGCCTCGCTTTTAAACTTAGCCCCCGAGAGGGCCTTTGTTATCGGCCCAGATGGCGCGGCCAATGAGGCTAAGGCCTCTGACGTACCCGCCGGGGCCAAAGTTAGGGTGAGGCCGGGCGAAAAACTGGCTCTAGACGGGCAAGTGATCTCAGGCTTTTCAGCCGTTGACCAGGCCCCGATCACCGGTGAAAGTATCCCGGTTGAGAAAAAAGCCGGAGATAGAGTTTTTGCCGGGACCTTAAATATTACCGGCGTTCTCGATTACGAAGTTACCGTCCCCTACGGCGACAGCGCATTATCTAGGATAGTTAAGACGGTTGAGGAAGCCGAAAAATCCAAGGCTCCGGTGGAGCGCTTCGTTGAGAAGTTCGCTAGAATCTATACCCCCTCGGTCTTTGTGCTGGCCATTTTGGCCGCCGTCATCCCGCCAATAGTAACTAGCGGCAGCTGGTCAGAGTGGATCTACCGGGCCCTAGCCCTTTTGGTTATTGCCTGCCCCTGCGCCTTAGTCGTCTCTACTCCCGTAGCCGTACTTACCGCTTTGGCCTCAGCCACCACAAGGGGCTTGTTAGTTAAGGGCGGCATACATTTAGAAGAAGGCCGTAAGCTTAAAGTCGTGGCCATGGATAAGACCGGAACCCTGACCTTAGGTAAGCCCTCGAGAACCGACTTTAAGGTTATCGGCGATTACGACCCCCTGGCCGCCGATAGGCTATCTGGTAGCCTAGCCTCTCTATCAAATCATCCCATCTCTAAGGCGGTAACTCAGGCTTCGGCCTATAAAGCCGATTTTGTGCAGTTAAATGATTTTGTCGATCGCCCCGGGCTTGGGATCTCGGCTACTTTTGAGGGGCGCAAGCTCGCTTTAGGAAGTCTAGCCTTGATGGAAACCCTAGGCTTAGGTACCCCGGATCTAGAAAAAGAATTTAATAACCTCCAAGCTCAAGGTAAGACCGCCGTAGCTTTTGCCGATGGAGAAAAAGTTGCCGTAATCATCGCCTGCTCCGATACCATCAAAGAAGATAGCCGTAAGGCCGTTAGCGAGCTTAGGAGCCTAGGCGTTAAGACCATCATGTTAACTGGCGATAACGAGGCGGTCGCCGCCGCCGTGGCCGTAAGTGTTGGTTTAGACGGCTATCGCTGCTCACTTATGCCGGAAGATAAATTAGCCGCCGTTGAAGCTCTAGGGGCCTCTGGCTTAGTGGGTATGGCTGGTGACGGCATAAACGACGCCCCGGCCTTAGCTAAGGCCGACATTGGGTTTTCCATGGGCGCGGCTGGCACTGCTACGGCTATCGAAACCGCCGATGTGGCCATCATGGACGATAACCTACTTAAGATCCCGGCCATCATTAGGTTATCTAAAGCTGTCCACAATATTTTAATCCAAAACATCGCCTTTATTTTACTGGTTAAGACCGTCTTTATTATCGTGACCCTCATGGGCCAGACCGATATGTGGATGGCCATCTTAGCCGATATGGGCGTGACCCTATTGGTTATCGCTAATAGCTTAAGGTTAGCCAAAAAGTAGCTTGATTAAAAAGTTACTGGCTAAAATGTAGCTTGACTAAAGACTCTGGCCAAGAAATAAACCGCCCGCCAAATTTTTGGCGGGCGGTTTATTGCTTTGGCCTGTTTTTTCTTTGGCCTTTAAGGCTTACCTTACCTTGCCTTACCTTATGATTACGAATCCGATGGCGAGACTAAGGTTTGGGGGTTACTGTTGGGATCCAAAAAGTTTGGGCCCTCTTTAAGCCCAATAAAGCCTGAGGAGCAAAGCTCTTTAAACTGATCGATGGCCTCATCGGACAATTGGTAGCGAGCCGGCATGTTTAAGCTATTGAAGCTCCTGGTAATGGAAACGTAGAGGAGCCGAAATTCTTCTAAGGAAAGGTAGGGGTCGTCAGCTAGGACCCTAGGCCCGCCTAGGGAAGCTAAGGTCTTTTGTTCTTCGGCTTTATCGACGATATCTTTAAGGGAGACAAAATCGTCTAATAGGCAGACTTGCTGATGTTCCTGGCCTTTGATTTTGTGGGCCGTGGTAGCGATATAGTCGGCTTCGGACTCCTTAAAAACTTGATTAACCCACATATCCCGAAACAAGCTAAAGGAACGCTTCTTGTAGCGCTTGGCTATGCGGATTCGGCTGGTTAAGACCGTGTCCTTAGCCCGTTCGGCATAGCTTTCCAGTTGAGAAAAGCAGCTAAAATTGCGCAAAAAAATGTCTTTGACATCATTGGGCGTGTTGGTTAGTAATCTAACGACATCTAAGATGGTGTCAAATTCATAGCCCTCAAAGCCGCCGATGTAGAAGAAAAATTTCTTAGGCAGTTGTTTGGCCACAAAGTCAAATAGACCGGCGTTAGTCCTAGCTATGATCAATTGGCCAGAGGTCTTTTCTTTGGTTTTTGGTTCATTTAGCCCCCGAAAGGGCTTGGGAGCGCCTAGGAGCTTAAGGTACTGGTTGGCCTTCTTGGCTATGTCGTCTGGGCAGCGAAAGGATTGGGTCAAAAAATAAGAGGCGGCCCCTTGACTGGCCGCCTTAGTTAAAGCGTTGACCGCGCCATTGAAGGCGTAGATCTGCTGATAGGGGTCGCCGACAAAGACCTTTTTGGCCCGGCTAGTTAAGACCACATCGATCATGCAGTCGTTTAGATCTTGGGCTTCATCAACTAAGATGCGGTCAAAGGGCAGGAGACATTTTTTTGACTGAGCTGAAAGAGCTTAAGGTAGCCGTTGTGGGGCATGGCTAGGCGGCGGTTTTGACAGGCCGACCAGGTTTCCTTGATTAAATTCTGAACAGTTTTAACATCAATTTTACCATCTCGGCTTCCAGCATTAAGTTCTTTGGTTCTAAGCCCAAGCCGGCGGGCGTAGTTTTTTAAAAAAAGTTCGATTTCGCGGTAAGCGCTATTGAGCCAATCGTTTAGGCCGTCTAAGACGATTCTTGCTAAGCCAAAAGAATCCTCGAAACTATCGCTTAAGCGGCTGTTAATAAAGGAGCTTAGTTCAAAGGGCCTGATATCGGCGATCTTACGGTAGTTACGACCGCACTCATGCCAAGCCAAACCGTGTAAGGTTTTGACCTCGACGTTTTTAAGATCGCCAAAAGCCGCCCGGGTTTCGGTGGCTAGAGAGCGGTTGAAAGCTAGATACAACATGCGCTCATGGGGACGGGCCTGGGCTAAGGCCCTGATGGTCGTAGTTTTCCCCGTACCAGCATAAGCCGTTACCGTTAGGCAAGGCTCAGTTGAGGTGATGATTTCCAGTTGTTCTTCGGTTAATCTTGAGGCTTGAAGCGTGATCATAAAATGCTAATTCTTACTTATGCACTCTGGGCGCAGGTAGCTCAGGCATGATGGTTGCGGCTGTTAGGGCCAGTTTATTAACCGTTTCAATGACCTGGCTATTGGAGATAAAGTGGACCTCCAAGAGTTTGATGGTCAGATCAACGGCAGTTCTAAGGGCCGGGATGGCCCTTTCGGGCGGAATGTTGAGGGCGATTGATTTTAGAGCCTCGGTAAGTTCTTTTAAAGTATCCAAGGCCTGTTCGGGCGTTCGGTTGCTGCCCTGCTCAATGAGCCTTAAGGTCAAATCCCCGGATTTGGTCAGGATGGGTACTCCCCGTTCATCGACCAACATGTTGCGGATATTTTCACCTAAGTAACTTAGGGCTCCTGGCAGCTTTTGTAGGCCTAAGAGCCGGCGTTCTACGAGTTTTTGGCAGATTTCCTTGGCAAGACGCAGCGGTAGTTCAGATCTTTTGCTCATCAAAATCTCCCATGCCCTGGCTTTAGCCATGGGGTTGAATTGGGCCCAATACTATGGGCCTTTTTGCGGGCCTTTGTCAGCGTTCCCTTGTTGGCGCGCTAGTTAGCGTATAGCTGCCTTCATGGCCAGCTTTGGCCTTACTTCGGGATGTAAGTATGCGCCAAACTTGCGACTTTTGACCATAAAGCCGGTTTGGTCCATCGTTTGGGGCTAAGCCCCTAGTGTTAGTTATGGGGTAGTTTAATCAATACCAATATTAAAAGCCCGGAAGATGGCTTTGTGGTGCGGCGACAGTCGACTGTACATAATCTTGTCATCCGTAACCACGGATTTTAACATATTGAAATCTTTTATCATCTTGTTGACAGTCGTATTTTTATCCAAACTATTTTTATATAGTATATTTTGCATGTGAATATGTAGTATCAATGAAATAAATCCTATAAAAATCTTTTTATTATTGTAAGAGTTTGTATTAGTGTAAAGATTGTATATGTTTAAATTATTTTTATTTGTCGTTACATATTTATTAATAAATTGCTTTAGATAATAAGTATCCAAAATATAAGATAAATCAGTATTGCGATTAGAAAGAACTAAAAACCAGCCGCTATTTTTGTATTTATTGATAACATTTTTATGTTTTAATTCAAGAGAAGCCAATAAATCAGAATCATTTAAGTGGAAAAAATTAGTATTTTCAATGGCGGTATGCTGCTTTTCAATGCTCTCAGCATCGGTTTTAAACATAAATAGTTCTTGATAAAGATCTTTTTCGGCAATCAAGCTTGATTTTTCATCAAGAAATATATATATCTTCAGATCATGACTGTCTTCCCACTTAACATCAATACAGAAGGAAAATAAAATTTTGTTATTTCTAAAATTATAATTTTCTATATAGATATTATTGCTACATTGTCTGATCAAAAAATCTGATAGTTCATTATTAAGTGGAATTTGTATTAAGAAATCGTTATTTTTGCTATTATTTATTATTTCATTTAGGTTACTGGTCGTATAAAAACTCTTGTCAAAGGCATAGCTGAGAGTCGACGAGGGATTGAGATAATCAATCGGGGCGACATTGGCGAAAAACGAAGCCGCGTCAGCGGGCTGGCCGTTGTAGGCATAGGTGCTAATGGGCAGACGGGACTTTTCGCCGAGGATGACGGCCAAGTTGACCTGGGTTGATTCCAGATCTAGTTTGCCATAATCTAGAAAAATATTATCTATTGAAGAGTTATCTGATATAACAGAATCGATATTATAAGCAATATAGTCTGTGTCTCCAAGTGTTTCTGCCCATTTTGCAAAGAATTTAAGTCTTTTATCCTCGGTAATATATGTTAAAACCTTTTCGATTTTGTTGATTGTCAATTCTGTGCCTGATAGCATTCCGTTGACATGTTCTAACCAATCTGAACAATATCTTAAGTAATTATTTTCTGATATTAGATAAAAAGAAAGAGTTAATATCTCAGTCCAGAAATCAGGAAAAATTTCCTGTAAAGTTTGCGTTAGCTTGATATCATTAGATATTGTTTCAAGAAGTAATTGAGTGCCATATGATCTAATATTAAGATTGGTCCTTGAGTAATGCTGACTAGTATTAGTATATTTGTTTTTTAAGAAATTTAATACGGCTTGGTTGACAGGATTAGCCTCGGGCGACCAAGGCAGGACATTGGCCTTATAGGGGCGCTCAGTTGACTGCTGGGAAATAAAACTATAGTCGTCTAAGTCTTGATGAAAGCGCCCTCTAGCAGACTGATCTGAGCTAGGAGCCTGGTCTGTACTAGGAGCCTGGCTTGAATTAGGAGCTTGGCTTCTCTCGGGAGCGGTTTCTGGCTCCAGCCACTTAGGCCTAGGCCTTTGGTCTTGTTGATATGGACCTTGAGGAACCCCGTGAAAGTTAATATCGCCCTGGGGAACCCCATGATAGTTAAATTGACCTTGGCTAGCTTGTTGAGGTTGATATGGACCTTGAGGGGCTTGGCTTTGCGGAACCCCATGGTAGTTAAGTTGACCTTGGCTAGCTTGTTGGGGCTGATATGGACTTTGCGGAACTCCATGATAGTTTAATTGACCTTGGCTAGCTTGTTGAGGATGATATGGCCCCTGGGGGACCCCATGATAGTTAAATTGACCTTGGGTAGCTTGTTGATGCTGATATGACCCTTGGTTAACTTGCCTATAGTGAATCGGCTCTTGAGGAACCCCTTGATGGTGCATTTGCCCTTGGGGAACCTGCTTATAGTGAACTTGTTGCTGATGAAATTGGCCTTTGGGCTCGATTTTAGTTTTGGTACTTAAGCGGCTGTTAAACTTGGTCAGCCGGTTGTCGTTGATTTCGATGATGTTATCCGGATGAAAATACTTGTCTTTATATGTATTTTTCTCAATATTAATGGTAAAATCTACAAGTTTTGAAATTTCGTTTAAGGTTTTTCCGGCTAGGCTAGCTAGGGATAGGCCTTGCACGCGGATTAAGGCCATAAAATAGTCATTAAAGGCGACCTTGTTAGTGCCCCAAATGACTTTACCTATTGATTTACGACTATTCTGCGGGTTCTTGTTTTTATCTCGGAAAGAGAAAGTCCGATAAAGAATAATCGAATTGCGGTTGGCTATGATAGATATTCCGGCCAATCAACACTCCTGCATGCCCAATAGCATACCATACGACATTTTAAGCATACAATACGCCGATGCAGGTGTCAAATTTTTTTTTACATTTTGGATAAAAAACTGGCTTTTTATTTACACAATAACCAACTGTCTTTAGCTTAGGTTAAAGTGGCGGCGGTATGTCATGAACCCATCATGTTATTTGCCCATAAGCGCGCCGACCGGTTTTAGGCTTTCAATCTCATCACAGGTAAACTTAACGGCGGCCATTACCGGGAGGGCAATAATGGTTCCCACCAAGCCCCATAGCCAGCCCCAAAGCATCACTGACAATAAGGTGGCGGTGGGTGATAAGTTGACGCTGCGGCCTAGGAATTTGTTTTCAACGTAGCTACCGTGGACCAATTGAACGGACAAAAGGATCACTAAAAGCCAGATGGCCCGGCTCAAATTGAACTGAAACAAACAGACCATGGCCGGCGGAAGCACGGCTATGGGGACGCCCAAGGTGGGGATGAAGTTTAAAAAAAATGCGAAGATGCCCCAAGTGCCGGCAAAATCTACCCTAAAAATGTAGCAGATTAAGGTAACTACGGCGCCTAGGGCCAAGCTGAAGATGGTTTTAAAAAGCATGAAGCGCTGAACTTGGGCAATAAAATGGGTCATGCTACGGCTCAGCCTCTGGCCGCGTTTTTCCGGAAAAGACCGCCTTAACTTATCGGGAAGTCCTGACAGGGCGGGCAAAAAATACAAGGTAAAGAGGACAGTTAAGAGGAGTTTGCCAGTAAAGCTCATGACGTAATTGAGCAAACCACTTAAGAGGCCGGCGAAGGAAATATTGGACAGCTGATCTTTGATAAGTGACAACGAGACAAAATCAAACTGTTTATTGATTTTGTCGGTAAAGTAGTTGACTAGATCGGTAAAGTTGGCGCTATATTTTGGAAAGCCGTCAGCAAAGGCCGTCAGGCTGATAACGATATAATTAAATACCAGCCAGATAAAGCCAAAACCCACGGCTAGGCTTAAGATGATGGCTATGGGCCTTGGCAGCCGTAATCTACGGCTAAATAAAAAAACCAGGGGATTTAAGATGCAGCAGACGAAAAAAGCCATAACCATCGGTAGGATAATCGTCTTAAGCTGCATGAGTAAAATGGCCAGTAAAAAAAGAAAACCCAAACTAAAAAAGGGCCCGGCGTAGGGGATGCTGAGGATTCTAGTTTTTGAAGGCGGCGAATTTACCGGCGTTGGCTCGGTATGGTCTAACTGGCCTAAGTCATTAGCTTGTTTGCTAACCTCTGGAACTTTTCGAAGAGCGTTTTGCTCTCGGCTAGGAGAAGCCGCTAGATTCTGCGAAAGGGTAGTTTCTGAGGGTGGCGGGTTATTATCTGGCATGGGGCTCCCAAAATAGCAAGTAATTAAGGCCAATAACAAAAGCTAAAGCGCCACTTGACGGTTAAAAGAAGCGTGCTTACCTTTTAGCCGGGGCTAATTTTACCCCAAGGTTACAAGCGTGTCCACCCAAAATAAAGAACTAGCCGGCCAAAAGATCAAAAAAAACCAAAGACTAATCGCCTCCTAGGGTCGCGGTAACTATTTTGGCCAAAAAATTTATTCGACCTTAGTGAGGCCCTGTAAAGCCTTTAAAGCCTATCGAACCTACCAAGCCTACCAAGACTACCAAACCGATAAAGCCTACGAAATCCGCATTACCTGCCAAACCTGTAAAGCCGCGAAAGCCTGAATTACCTATTTCTCTCCAAATTTGCCGCCGCGTTTATCAAGCGCGCCACGATTCTACCTGTAGGAAGGCCGCCTAAATCTCAGCGTCCGCTGCAGCTTGCTATCGACGGTAAAACTTTGAATGGAACTTTCAAAAGAGATGATGATGACAAGCCATCACACATACACATAGTCAACGTCGTATGCAATATCATAACGCTGAC
>JAITJB010000060.1 GCA_031279155.1 Deltaproteobacteria bacterium
TCAATCGCGGCCTGATTTTCTCTAAGGCCAGATCTTTCGCCTGGCCCTGAAAGGTAAGATACTAAAATCATTATATTTTTTTTACAGATTTTTTGGCCAAAAAAAATACTATTTAATGTTAGCTCTTGCCAGCTAGCCAGGGACAATTGGCACAGAGCTTGCTAGGTCATTAGTCAAGAGGTCTGACCTAGTGAGCACGAGTAAAGCATTAAAAACTTATTTTATCAAGCTAAAGTTTGTTTTCTAACTAACATTAAGCAAAAGGAGCCAAAAATGAAAAAATTCTTCCTAGCCGCTTTTATCATGGCAGCCTTAGTCGCCTTCATAGCCGGGCCCGCTAGCGCGGATCAAGACCAAAGAAAGAGTAATAGCCAGACTAAGAATTACCAAGCCCAAGACCAACAGTTCAAAAATAATCAGAATAACACCAACTCTGACCGCAACAATCAAAACTACGGGCGCCAAAATAGTAATTCTGGAAATAATAACCATAGCTATCAAACCGGCCGCGACAACAACCAGGGAAACAATAAAAATATCCATAGTAACGCTAAAAACAACAACCAACGCGACAATAATTACAGCCCCAATCAAGTTAACCAACGCGACAATCGTCACGTCTCCAACCAAGGGAGCCAACGCGACAACCGTCACGTCTCCAACCAAGGGAACCAACGCGACAACCGTCACGTCTCCAATCAAGGGAACCAACGCGACAACCGTCACGTCTCCAACCAAGGTAACCACCGCGATAACAACGACCGGCGCGACATTCGTTCTTTTAATGACCGCAACCACTGGCGCTAAGAGCATTAAACCTGCCGCTTTAACCTTAGCCCAAATGTAGGCGCGTTACTAAAATTCTTAAGCCGTAGACTTAAACAAGCAGCCGCGTCTAGAGACTAAACCAGCCAAACCCCCCGACCCTTTAGGGTCGGGGGGTTTGGCGTCTAGGCTTAGAAAATTTAATCGTCAAATTATAGCCCGGATTTTTTGGCCTATAGCCAGCCCCCCTTACGGCTATAACCCTCTGCCGCCAGCATTAATCCAAGCGGGGCGTTGATTGGGATCGCTCTTTGCCTTGTTGTATCAAGCTATTTTCAGACGCCTTGTTTTTTTTGGCGCTAATGTTATCATTAACATCTACTTACACCGGCAGTCAGGCCGGTTTTCTTTGGAGTTATAAAAATGCTTTTGGATTTAAAACCTCAGGTCAAGCAGATTAGTGACAGACTTAACATCTTAAGGGGGTATCTTTGACCTCGACGGCATGACCAACCGTCTGGAGGAACTAAACGACCTGATGGGTCAACCAAATTTTTGGGATACTCCGCAGCAAGCTCAGTCCGTGGGCCAGGAGCACATGCGCTTAGGAGAAAAACTAGGCGCCTGGAAGAAGCTTGAAAATGAGGGCGAGGATCTGGCTTTTCTATTGGATCTGGCCCTTGATGAGAACGATGAGAGCCAGTTTGGCGAGATTAACGAAAAGATTCGCTCTCTGACCGATGAGCTCGATCTCTACGAGATTCGGCGCACCTTATCGGAACCCAATGATGGCAACAACGCCATCATGGACATCCACGCTGGCGCCGGGGGAACGGAAGCCCAGGATTGGGCTCAGATGCTCCTAAGGATGTATCTGCGCTACGCTGACCGCAATAACTTTACGGCTCAGATCGTCGATTTCTTAGATGGCGATGAAGCCGGACTTAAAAGCGTTACCTTAACCATCTCCGGGCCTTACGCCTTCGGGCTTCTGCGTACGGAGGTCGGCATACATAGGCTAGTTAGGATCTCGCCCTTTGACTCCCAAAGTAGGCGCCACACATCTTTTGCTAGCGTCTTTGTTACCCCTGAGGTCAACGACGACATAGTCATCGAGATTAATGAAAAGGATTTAAGGATAGACACTTACCGGGCTAGCGGCTCCGGCGGGCAGCATGTCAATAAGACAAGCTCAGCTGTCCGTATCACGCATCTGCCCACCAACATAGTCGTCCAATGCCAAGATGAGAAGAGCCAGCACCGTAATAAAGATCTGGCCATGAAGGTTCTCAAGGCTCGCCTTTATCAGCTCGAGCAAGACAAAAAGGCCGCCGAGATCAAAAAAATGCACGATAACAAAAAAGACATCGCTTGGGGCAGCCAGATTCGCTCATACACGCTTCAGCCCTATCGGTTGATTAAGGATCATCGCACGGGTTTTGAAAGCGGCAATGTCGACGCCGTCTTAGATGGCGATATCGGCGGTTTTATTAAGTCATACCTACTTGACCAGGCCGCCAAAGGGGATTGAGCTTTTTAAAAAAGTCATTGTGAGCTTAAATTTTTGGCTTTCGGCTCGGTCAAAGAGGCTAAACTTAGCTAGTTTCTGGCCATAAAGGGCGGAATACAGCCCCCCTAAAAGGCTAAATTTACGGACTTACCTCGGCCCTTAGGTCGATGGTTTCCCCAAGGTTCCCTTATGAATACCTGGTTACCGTTGGTGGTCAAGGAGCTTTCTGAAAACAGAGAACCCATACTCGCTTTAGCCGAGCGATCTCATGTAGCCAGGGCGGCTGTCCTTGACGATAGAGGATTGGTTTTAAACGGCGAATTGGGCTCTGATGATGTGGAAAACGCTGTCTCGACCCAAGCCATGACCCTTAAAACAGGTCAGGCCTCTTCCATGGTCATTGGCGATACTCGCGTCATCACCGAAAAGCTCGGCGGTCAAAGGGCTTTGGCTTTTTGGCGGGAGGCCGCCTTGGGGCAATCTGAGTCCTGGGCGGCTTGGCTTTTAACCATAACCAAACCCGGGGAAGCTGGCCTGTCAGTGGTCCGTCACGTCCTGGCGGCTAACGGACCATTTACCACCCCAAGGCTACCCAAAGAAGAAGACTGGTCGCTTTTACCTTTAAACGCCGGCTTAGGTAGGCTCTTTGTTTTTGGCGACGACGAGGTGGCCTTGGAGACTGCGGCCTTAGGCGCCCGGGTGGGCCTTAAGGTTACCATGGTAACCGTCCATCCCTTGGAGCTAGATCTAAGATCGGCTCAGACCATTGGCCACTTCGAGCTCTTAGATCTTCAATCCTGGTCGATCGCTAAAGAAAAACTCATAGAGATGGGCATTAAGCCCGGAGTCTTGGTCCTCATTACGACCACCTCCCACTCAACTTTTCTCCCCTTCATTAAAGAGTCTGGCGCCGGCTGGCTGGGCTTAGCCGGCCAGGCTAGCGAATCCCAACCAGAGCAATCCGGTCTTTTCCCCAAAGCCGTTTCGCCATCTCAGCGGGCCTTGGAGTTAATAGCCTCTATGTTAGAGCGCCGGCAGATTTAAGAGCTTAAATTTAAGTATTCTTTGGGAGCCTAGGCTTTTTAAGCGCTTATCAAGGCTCGTGTCAAGGCTCGTGTCAATGCTCTTAATAAGGCTCTTACCAGGCTCCTATAAAGGCGCCTATCAAGCTCCATCAAGCGCCTAGCAAGCCGCCTATAAAGCGCCTCTAAGCCGATTAGATCTAT
>JAITJB010000094.1 GCA_031279155.1 Deltaproteobacteria bacterium
AATAGGCAAAGCTCTACGGCTAAAGTAAAGGTCGATAACTTTCCGCTAGAAACTCTTAGCAAATTTAACAGTCAAATACCCCCGGGTCTAGTAAACCTAGACGCCCAATACGCGCCAGACGGGCAGACTAGCTTTGATTTAAAAGCCAATATCGCCACCCCCTCTCAATTGGAGGGGCTACCTAAGTTCTTAGACATAACGGCTAGCGGGCGCCTTGAGGCCGGCGGACGCGAGTTAGTTGGGAGCGTGAGCCTAATTCAGGCCAAAGAAGCCACCTTAAGTTACCGCTTACCCATGGCCAAAAGCGGCGATTGGATAGCCCCGGACTTTGGCGGGCACATCATGGCTCACTTAGCTTGGAAGGGCTCAGTTGCGCCCATTTGGAGCCTTATAGGTTTAGCCGACCGTAAGCTCACCGGCTTACTAGATCTCGATCTCAAAGTTGAGGGGTCAATCAATAAGCCAATACCTGTAGTTAAGATGTATCTCGTTAACGGCTCCTACGAGGATCTGGTGACCGGCATTTTTCTTTCGGGCATAAACTTAGAATTAACTGATTCCGCCGATCAACAGTTAAAACTCTTACTTGAAGCCGCCGACCATCATGACGGCAGTTTAGCTTTAGAAGGCGTAATTAAGCCCTTTGACCCAACCCCTAATATTAGCCTCAGGGGACAATTTAAAAACCTCTCCCCTCTTCAGCGCGATGACGCCTCCATAACTTTAACGGCCTTAGTTAGCCTTGAGGGGCCTTTAACTTCTCCGGCCATTACGGCCCAAGCGGTCGTCAATAACGCTGAGATAAATCTCGATAACGCCAAAGGCAGCCGATCCATTAGGACTCTACCGGTCGAAGATACGGCCCAAGTTGCGGCCAGCGGCCCGCCCCTTAAGGTGACCATAGATATGCCCCGCCAGATATTTATCCGTGGTCGCGGTCTTGATAGCGAGTGGTCAGGGCATCTTTCTATCACTGGCCAGACTGGCCAGCCTTTAATCTCAGGCTCGCTTAAGCCCATCAGAGGGACCTTTGATTTATTATCCAAACAATTTACCTTAAGCGGCGGCGACATTACTTTTATCAATTCTAAAAGCCTAAACCCCATTTTAAATTTAGAATTAACCCGCCAAACCCCGGAGCTTACGGCCTTAGTCCAGGTGACCGGAACCGTCTCGAGGCCCCACCTTCTCCTCCAGAGTCAGCCGCCCCACCCTTCCGACGAAGTCCTCTCCCAGGTCCTCTTTGGCAAAAAGGTCTCAAGCTTAAGCCGGGTGGAAGCCTTGCAGCTGGCCAATAGCTTAAGGGTCATGGCCGGGTTAGGCGGCGACATCGGTCTTACCGTCTTAAATAGCCTCCGCGATACCCTAGGGCTTAGCGTCTTAAGGGTCAGCGACACCTCCGGCGGCAATTCTAGCCGCTACCTTAGCGGCAACAGTTTCCGCGATAACTTTAATTTAGATGGTAGCGATAGCGCCAACACCCAAGACTCAGCCACCATCGAAGCCGGTAAATACTTAAGTGAAAACGTCTACGTGGGCGTTGAACAAAATCTAGCCGATAACTCAACCGGGGTGCGCGTTGAAGTTGAGCTCACGCCCAGCATCACCTTAAGAGGGTTATCGACCTCTAATTCCAGCCGGGTCGGCTTGGGCTGGAAGAAAGACTACTGAGACTTTTTTAATTGGGTTTTTTGTTTCTTAGATTTTTATCGAACTAAATTTCGCCCGATCAAAAAGTTCTAAGCAAAAATTTTAAGCCTTGGTAACCTTGACTACTGAAATACCAGGGCCAAAAAGCTTAAAATAAACGACAAAAAATACGCTATCCGCAACCAGGGCGGATTGTGGGAGGGCATGATGGTAACAACCATAATCGGCTGTGACATTTTCCGTGAAGAGCTTCAATGGGTCTTAGCCCGCCACCCGGAACTTAACGTCAACCCCAAATGGCTTAAGGCCGGGCTCCATAACGATCTTAATCTCTTAGAAAAGTCCTTAAACGAGGCTTTTGATAGCTGCCATGATGCTAGCGATCTAAGGCTCATGCTGGGCATAGGGTGCTTGCCTCAGATGCCGGAAATCGCCAAAGAGCGAAATATTGCGCTATTACCGGTTAAAAACTGTATGGAAGCCCTCTTGGGTCCAGAAAAACTAAGGGAGCTTGAGCAAAATCGGACCATGGTTATCACCCCATCTTGGCTGAGAAAGACCTGGTTTGCCCCCGATGGCCTGAGAATGATTTTAGGGTGGGACAACGTGGATTTTCGGCAAAGTTTTGGCCGCTACGATCGCATCTTAATCCTTGACCCGGGCTTTATGCCTATAACCGACGAAGAACTATTAGAAGCCTTCGAGATTATCGAGGTGCCCTTAGAGGTCGAGCCGCTGGACTTAAATCAGTTTGAAAAGTTCGTGACGGAATTCTTAGCCTAAATAAAAAGCGAAAACCCGCCCCAAGCCTAAGGCTTGGGGCGGGTTTTTGATTTTTAGAGCCTTTTGGCTTTTAGATCCGTTGTAGCGAGATGTTTGGTTCGAGGTTCGAGACTCGAGATTCGAGGTTCGAGGTTCGAATTTCGAGATTCGAAGTTCCAGAGGACAGAGTCTACTAAAAGCTAATAAAGAAGGCCGGGCAGAAACATGGCTATCTTGGGGAAAATCATAATCAAGACCAAGCCGGTTACCATGATAAAAACAAAGGGCACGATGGAGGCGTAGATATCGCCTAAAGATACGCCCTTAGGCGCCATGGCTTTCATCAAAAAGAGGTTATAGCCAAAGGGCGGAGTCATGTAGGCAATCTGGCAGGTAACCGTGTAGAGAACCCCGTACCACACTAAGTCAAAGCCAAGTGATCTGACCAAGGGGATGTAGAGGGGCGCAACGATGACCAACATGGCCGTATCGTCTAAAAACATGCCCATCAAAAGATACGATAGCTGCATGACTATCAATACGCCCCAGGGCCCTAACCCCCACTCACCCAAAAAGAGATTTTTAATGGCGTGGACGGCTCCCAAGCCGTCAAAGACCGAAGAAAAACAAAGGGCGGCCAGCATGACCCACATGAACATGCAGCTGACCGAAAGAGTCTGAAGGAGTACCACTCTTAAGACTTTAAAGTTTAGGCGCCGCTTAATCAAAGCGGCAATGGTTGAAACTAAGGCCCCGGCGGCTGAGCTTTCCACTAAGCTAGTTACGCCCTTAAAAAACAAAACCGTCACTGAAAATATGATAATAATTGGCAGAATGCCAGCTCGAAGCAGGCGGTACTTTTCTTTTTTCGTAATCGACTGCCGCTCTTCGATGGATAACGGAGCGCCTAGAGACGGATTTAATTTACAGCGTATTAAGATGTAGCCTATCAAAAGAACGGCAAAGAGGGCCGCCGGACCCACGCCGGCCATCCACAGGCGGTTAACCGGGACCCTTGCGATCATACCGTAGAGGACCATGACCACACTGGGCGGCATCATGATGCCCAAAGAACTTCCGGCCTGTATGACCCCGGAAACCATGCGCTTATCGTAGTTACGCTTGAGCATCTCTGGCATGGCTATCGAGGCCCCGATGGCCATACCGGCCACGCTTAGGCCGTTCATGGCGCTAATGGCAACCATCAGTACCACTGTTCCTACGGCCAGCCCGCCAGGCAGAGGCCCCATCCAAACGTGAAACATCCGGTAGAGATCGTTAGCAATACCCGACTCCGAAAGCATGTAACCCATGTAGACGAAAAGCGGCAAGGTGATCATCGGAAACCAGTTCATCAAAGTGATACTGGCGTTAAAGGCCATTTCCTTACCGCCCTGACCCCAAAGAAGCAAAGCGGCCACCGCCCCGACAAAACCAATAGCCCCAAAAACCCTCTGACCAGTTAGCATTAAAAGGGCCATGGAACCAAACAAAATTAAGGCAATACCCTCATGGGACAAGGTAACAATCACGATACAAGCCCTAGATCCCAGATCATCCGCCCTCCCCCCGGGGACGATGAACTGTTATGTTAAGTTTCTGGTTTTTGGCCAATGCCTTGGCGATCCGCCTATGGCATAGGCAGACGGCTGGTAACCCTAGGGAGGGAAGCCGCCTAGGTTGAACCTTGGCGGCTAAAGACAGGCGGGGAAATCAAAGATTATTAGGCGGCCTGCTTGAGGCTCTCCGAACCATTTAGAGTGATAACGGAAACTGCTGGCGCAGGTGAACTCTTCTCCGTCATGCTGGACTCTAAAAGATCGCGGTCAGGATTATTGGGAACCAACTGAATACCCCTGGTTTGGGCCAAGTCTTTAAAAAACTCTGAGATGGCCTGAAGCAGGGTCAACAAAATGCCAATAACCAAAAGGATCTTAACCGGCGCAACCGATGGCGCCCAAGCAGTGTTATTGTGCTGATTGTAGTGGATGGAATAGGCCGTGCTGGAAATCCCACCGTACAATAAAAGGCTCAGGTAAATGGCTAAGCACAGAAAGGTAATTGAGTCGGCCTTGGCCTTGCGCCTGACTCCCCAACGGCTATAGAGCACGTCCATGCGAACGTGGGAGTTTAAAAGCAGGGCAAAACCACCGCCCAATGTGTAATAGACCGCCATCCCAAACTGAGCCATCTCCACGCCCCAAATAACTGGCTTGTCTAAAACATAGCGCGACAAGGTGGACATGAGCAAAATGGCCATGATGCCAAAAACCATGTAGAGAACCACTCGACCGAGAACGTAGTTGACGGTGTCAATGGTCCTGACGTAACCTTTAATAAAGCTAAACATGGAGACCTCCGGTTTAGGAAGACGATCTAATGGCCTGCCCCGGGCTTTCCGGGGCAGGCGGCTGGAAGACATTATTAATAACGGTAAGGCGGACCGGCCTTAACCATCTGGGCATTGAACTGCTTGAGGATTTCCACGACCTTGGCCCGGCGCGGGCTGGTAGCGGCCACCTCATCCCAGAACTTTAAGGCCTCTTCTTCAATGGTCTTCCATTCCGATTCCGGAACAGAAGTTAGGGCTAATTTTTCGCCAGTCACGCGGTAACTGGCCTCGCCCCACCAATACCAATGCTGCCGGTAGTAGTGGGAGCTATCACAGGTAAGCTTAAACAAAGCCTTTAAATGCTCGGGGACCTGATCCCATTTGGCGCTATTGGCGAAATATGATCCGATCCAAGCCCCGCAGATGTTATTGGTCAGATAGTATTTACAGACATCGGCCCAACCAACGGTGTAATCTTCCGTAATGCCCGACCAGGCTACGCCGTCGAGCTCGCCGGTCTGAAGGGCCATCTGAACGTCCTCGTAAGGTAGAGTAACTGGCACAACGCCAAAGCGGCTCATGAATCTACCGCCGCTCGGGAAGGAATAAACCCTTAAGCCGTTAAGATCGGCCAATGAATTGATGGGTTTGGTGGTAGCGAAGTTACAAGGATCCCAAGAGCCAGCCCCAAGCCAGGTTACGCCCTCAATCTCGCCGTAAGCTTCCTCCCAAATCGGGTTTAAGCCCCAATGCTCAAATAGGGCCGGAACGTCGAGAGAATAGCGGGTGGCCAGCGGAAAGTAAGCCCCGAAAATAGACACATCAGCTGGCGAAGCCATGGAGTCCTCGTCGCTCTGAGCAGCGTCGATGGTTCCGTTTTGAACGGCCCGAAAGAGTTCACTTTGAGGAACCAATTGATCGGCCGTAAAAAGCTCGATCACCATTTCCCCATTGGCGACTTTGTTGAAGGCGTCGATTTGGGGTTTGATTACGTGCTCAGCTAGGGCGGCCCCAGCGTACGTTTGGAGGCGCCATCGAATGGCGGTTTTTGACTGAGCGTGAACAAAGGGCGCGTTAACCGCCTGACCAGCGGTGACGGCCACCGCAGCTGCGGCTCCCAGACCAGCCTTCTTGATGAACTCTCTCCTCTTCATAAAAATGCCTCCGAATAAAACGATGACGGTTTTTGATTTTGCGCCTCCCCAAAGGGGTGGCCTTAACTTCTAAAAAAAAGACTAAAACGATTTAACCCTGAGAGTTAATAAAAGCTTATTAGCAATGGTTATGCCAATGGCGCCTAATTAGAGACCTAAGCCTTAGGCCCTACCCCAAGGTTTGTCCGCGCTATCGAGATTACCTGCGTTTTTTCGCTATGTTGAGCCTAGGCTCAATAACAATCCCTTATTGTTTTGGCCGTCATTTTCTGGCCTTTTTTTTGGCTAAACAAATCTGATTTTGACACCTAAGCGTCCTTTATCGCCGAATCTTTCCACGAAAACGTCAAAAAACCGCTTTCTATTTTTACCATTTTGTCCGAATCGACCAATGAGAGCCGCCAGGCCAGCTTGAGCAAGTTTTGGGTGGATTTCCCTTTTTTTCTAAAAAAAAAGCCCGAGGCCAAAAGCCGCAGAGCTGTTTTTAAACGATGCTTTCGTAAATATCGGTTGAAAATTTGGTTAATTAAGATTTACAATAGGTCAAGAAAAAAAAGAAAGCCCTAAACCTCGGGCTTATTTTTATTTGGCCAAGCTAGTTTTGGCCTTCCCTACCCTTGACCAAGATCATTTACAAGATCTTTTACGAGACCTTTTTCAAGACCTTTCCTAACAAGATTATCCCCTATATTCAGAGGCACCATGGCTGGACACGTCCTGATCATCGATTACGGTTCCCAAGTAACTCAGCTAATCGCCCGCAAGGTTCGCGGGCTTGGCTACTATGCCGAGATACTCCCGGCAAACTTAGATTTAACCCAATCCCTATCACGTAAGCCCGGAGCCCTTATCCTCTCCGGTGGTCCGGCTAGCGTTGAGGAGCCTTCGGCCCCGACTTTGGACCCGGCCATCTTAGCTAGCGGCTTACCGATTTTGGGCATCTGCTACGGCATGCAGCTTTTAGCTAAGTTTACCGGAGGCGCCCTAACCCGCGAAGCGGCGGGCGAATACGGCCCGGCTCAGTTTTACGCCGACGCAAGTAGCGCCCTTTTTAAAGATTTACCTCCTAAAGCCTTTCAAGTCTGGATGTCCCACGGCGATAGAGTTGACACTCTCCCGCCCGGCTTTAAAATTACCGGCCACACTTTGGATCTGCCCATCGCGGCCATGAGCGACGAGAGCCGAAAAATCCACGCCATCCAGTTCCACCCGGAGGTCCACCACACGGACCATGGGTTAGATATATTAAAAAACTTCTTAGTGTTATCTAAATTGACAGCTGACTGGCAGATGTCCTCTTTTGCTGAAAAAGCCGTCAAAGACATCATAGAGCGCACGGCGCCTGACCGCCACGTTCTGTGCGGTCTTTCCGGCGGGGTTGATTCCACCGTTGCCGCCTTTCTCTTGGCTAAGGCCGTGGGCACAAGACTACACTCAGTTTTTGTCGATAACGGCTTACTTAGGCAAAACGAGGTCGAGCAAGTAAGAGAAGCTTTTACTTCTGCCTACCCGGATATTGAGCTTAGAGTAGTTGATGCTGGGGAGATCTTTTTAGATAGGCTCAAAGGCGTAACTGAACCAGAAGAAAAGCGCAAAATTATCGGCCATACCTTCATTGAGGTCTTCGGCCAAGAAGCCAAAAAACTTGGCCAGGTGGATTTCTTAGCCCAGGGGACGCTCTACCCCGATGTCATCGAGAGCATCTCGCCCTACGGGCCTTCAGCTATGATCAAAAGCCACCATAACGTAGGCGGCTTACCTAAAGATCTGCCTTTCGAGCTTATCGAGCCTTTAAGAGATCTATTCAAAGACGAGGTCCGGGCCTTAGGCGCTAGCTTGGGCATACCAGATAAACTTTTATGGCGCCAGCCCTTCCCTGGCCCAGGCCTGGCCATAAGGATAATTGGCCAGGTCACCCCTCAGGCGCTCTCAATTTTAAGGCAAGCTGACGCCGTGGTCCGCGAGGAGATCGCTAAGGCCGGGCTTGACCGGGAAATCTGGCAGGCTTTTGCCGTATTATTATCTAACCGCAGCGTGGGGGTCATGGGTGATGGCCGTAGCTACGGCCAGGTAATCGCGGTCAGAGCCGTAACTAGCGTTGACGCCATGACGGCTGATTGGGCCAGACTTCCTTACGAAGTTTTAGGTAATATCTCAAGGCGCCTGACCAATGAGGTGGCTGGTATCAACCGGGTGGTCTATGATATTTCCACCAAACCGCCCAGCACCATTGAGTGGGAATAGCTTTTTACTTTGCGCGACTTTTCACGGCTTGCCTTAAACCCGCATGATTGCTCGTTTTCTGTTGCTTAAACATCGCATATCTTTTCATAAAATGGCCTTTGTACACAAATATTTCCGTATCTTTTTGAGTACAATTTTGTGTACATAATAACACCCCGCCGAATAATCTGGTAGGAGGGGGCCTTTCGACCCCCGTCCTCCAACACCACCGTACGTACTGTTCAGTATACGGCGGTTTGACAGTGCGAGATTTATTTCTGCTTTTCCGTCAGTTTCTTGTATCTTTTGGTCATTTCGTCATATCCTGCCTTTTCGAGTCTCTCATTCGTTATTGTGGTCATCAGTATCTGACTTCCGGCGATT
>JAITJB010000111.1 GCA_031279155.1 Deltaproteobacteria bacterium
GTCTACGGGCTTGGCACATGGCTGAGACCAGTTGACGGCAGAGCTCGGGCGGAAATAGCCAATCAGAGGAAAAGGAAACGACCATCGTATTGGCCTTTATTCTAGAAGCTGTCACCGCCAAATCGCCCTGACCCCATTTGAGGGCCGCGTCATAGTAATCCATGGCCCTGGTTATGTAGAGGTAGCTATTGGGATCGTAGCGCTTAACGAAACTTTCGGCTTGATGGCTCAGGTAACTTTCCATCTCAAACTCTATCCCCGTTAAGGTAAAATCGGGGGTATCTTTGCCCCTGAGCCGGCGGCCAAACTTATGGCCCATGCTCTCTTCGGAAAGATAGGTTATCTGAGCCATCATCCTAGCCGCCGCCAAGCCCGAAAGCGGCCTAGGCCCATCGTAGTAATCGCCGTTAGCGAAATTAGAATCGTGAATGATAGCGTGTCTTCCAACAGCGTCAAAGGCCAGGCCCTGGTTGGTGACCCGGTGGCCAGCCGATAAAATTATTAAGCCGCCAGTTATGTCGGGCCTAGCTAAGGCCATTTCTAGGGCCGTCTGACCGCCCATCGAGCCGCCAACAGCGGCTTTAAGGCGCTTAATACCCAAGACTTCCAAGAGCTTTATCTGTTGATTGGCCCAATCGGCAACCGTTACGACGGGAAAGGTTAATCCCCACCTCCGGCCAGTAGCCGGGTTTATTGAAGACGGCCCTATGGTCCCGTAGCAGCTACCTAGAACGTTTGCGCAAATGACAAAAAACCTACTAGTATCGATGGCCTTACCAGGACCAACCATCTGATCCCACCAGCCGGGTTTGGTTTTGCGGTATTCCCTAAGTTCGCCATTGGTAGCCTTATCCCAACCGGCTACATGGGCGTCTCCGGTCAGGGCGTGGCAGATGAGAACAGCGTTGTCCTTGGCCTTGGAGAGCTGACCGTAGGTCTCATACTCCATCTCCACCTTTTCCAGAACTCCCCCGGCCTCTAAGGTCATTGGCTCGGGTAAGACCATCTTCTGAGGCGTCACGTAGCCAACGGAGTTAGGGTGATCGGGTAGGTGTATTTCTTTTTGGGATACCTCGCCGTCTACGCTCATAAGTTGACCGGTACCCCCAAGCGCTCAAAACCTGGCCCTTTTTGATGGTAGCCATTGGGCCCCAAGTAACCGTTAACTACCCTCACCCGGACAGCGCCGTTAGGATAGATGTCTAAAAGATTTAGGCAGCCGTGATCCTGCTCAAAGGACCACATCTGCGGATCGCTAAGCCCTAAGAGAGCGGCCAAAATAGCCCGGCCAACCCCGGCGTGGGAAAATAGAGCCACCATGCCGGAAGGGTGACGCTCTCTTAGAGCCTTTAAGGCCTCCCCTACCCTTTGACGGAAAAATCCGGCCGTCTCGCCATTGGGAAACTTAAAGTCCTTGCCCTCGGGAGCTATGAGCTCCTCGGCTAAGGCCGGGTAGAGTTCCTGGATTTTGGCAAAGGGCAAACCCTCGCAGTCCCCGAAATGAAGCTCCCTAAATTGTTTTTCCTCGATGAGATTTAGCCCGGCCTGAGCCGCCAAAGCCTTGCCGCCGTAAACCGCCCTAATAAGATCGCTAGAATAGATAGCGTCAAATGTTAGGCCTTTAAGGGCGGCTACCGCTTCGTTGAGCTGCCTCTTACCTTCTTCTGAAAGTTCGACGTCGGTCCAGCCGTTAAATACATAGCCCTGATTGGTGACGGTTTGACCGTGTCTAATACAAAAAAGTCTTAAAAATTCCATTATTTTCCCATCCTAATGTACGAATAAGTCAATAGAACACTAAGGCAAAAAAACAGCGACCATAAGCCGCTGTTAATCCGTGACCTCAACGGTCAATAAGCGAACCATAGTTACAATCAGGCGTGAAAGGTAACAATCATGCGCATCAACTAGAGCGCCGACGGAAGAGGGCTGCAATAATAGACATTATCGATCTAGAAATTGAGCTTTTGGTCGCTGGCCTAGTTAGGCCGCCTAGGCCAAAAGGCAAACGGGGACGAGTTATTCTAAAACCCCGTATTTTAAAAGGGAAAAAAGAGACGCTCGGTCCCCTGAGGCGGGGTCTGGTCAGGCCGAAAATTTTGGTGAAGGTACTGGTCGGTTTAGTTGGCTTTTTTGAGGGTTTCGGCGACGGCATTTTGATGCTCCTCTTGGCTGGAATTCCAGATTCGCTGGATTTCAACCGTGTCATTTAAAAACACGTCGACAACTTCAGGATCGAAATGGCGACCCCGGCCCTCTTTAATGATGCTGATGGCCTGGTCAGAGGTGAAGGCTGGTTTGTAAGGTCGCCTAGACATCAGGGCGTCAAAAACATCGGCCACGGCCACAATCCGACCAGCTAAGGGAATTTTTCGGCCAGCTAAGCCGGCTGGATAGCCGGAGCCGTCGAATTTCTCGTGGTGAGTGGTGGCGATGACCTCTCCTAGGCGCAAGAAGCCAATATCGCTATTTTCAAGGATCTTACCGCCGTAAACCGTGTGCAGCCTCATAACGGCCCACTCTTCATCGGTTAGAGGCCCATTTTTCAACAAAATTCTATCTGGAATACCTATTTTTCCGATATCGTGCATGGGCGAAGCATACAGGATGCTCTCAACGGTTTGATTTGATAAACCCATCATCTGGGCAATTCTAGCTGAGATGCGGCTCATGCTGATAATGTGAGCCCCGGTGTCCTCGTCTTTAAACTCAGCCGCCCTAGAGAGGCGAAAGATGGTCTCTAGCGAGGCCCCTCTTAATTTTTCGTGGGCCTTGGCCAACATCTTGTTGGTTTCCTCGATCTCCAAGGTCCGGCGGCGCACTTCCCTTTCCAATTCCTGCCGGTAATTGACCATATGGTC
>JAITJB010000254.1 GCA_031279155.1 Deltaproteobacteria bacterium
GAGTACAAGGGCTCTTTAGTTTACACCTGGGACGCTTTGGAGGAACTCTTCCCTGAGCCCCTTTTAGACGATCTGTTTGAAACTTACGGCGGCTTTCTTGAAAGTTTATTAAGCGATCAAAGCTCGTGGGACGATCCTTTTGTCCTATCTGAGCTACCTAAAAATCAAGAGGCAGTCCGTAAAAAGGTCAATAGCACCCATAAATCCGTTGTCCCTTGCCTTTTACACGCCGCCTTTTTAGATATCGCCAAAATGAGCGGCTCGCGCTTAGCCGTAATCGATTCTAAAGATAGCCTCACCTACGGCGAGCTTGAGACAATAAGCCGCCTCATAGCCCTAAGGCTCATTGACGATGGGCTTAAGCCCGGGGATATGGCGGCCATTATTATGGATAAAGGCTGGGAGCAAATAGCCGCTGTCTTAGCCATTGGGCGGGCCGGCGGGACCTATTTGCCCATTGAGCCGGATCTGCCGGATAAAAGGCTCAACTATCTTTTAGGTGATGCAGAGGTCAAGGTCGTTTTGACTCAGCCGCATTTGGCCCAAAGACTAAGTTTTCTTTCAACCCAAAAGCAGTTTGTTAGCCGTGATTGTTTTCATTTTAAAGACGGCCAGCTTGAAGAAATAGCCAAACCAGAAGATTTAGCTTATGTCATCTATACCTCCGGCTCCACTGGCCAGCCCAAGGGGGTCATGATTGAGCATAGGTCGGCCTACAACACGATCTTTGACTTAAATAACCGCTTAAAAATAAGCCCCGATGACCGGGTCTTTGGCCTATCGAGCCTGTCATTTGATCTATCGGTTTACGATATTTTCGGCTTATTGTCAGCCGGCGGGGCCGTGGTCTACCCGCCCAAAGAGGGGCTACAAAATCCCGTTGATTGGTGTAAACGCCTAAGAGAAAACGGCGTGACCATCTGGAATTCCACGCCCTCACTTATGCAGATGCTCTTAGACTACGTTCAAGAAAGCGTAAACGATCTGCCGCCAAAACTGCGTTTGGTCATGCTGAGCGGCGATTGGATACCGGTTAACATGCCGGAGAGGCTTAGAAAATTTTATCCCCAATTGACCATAGCCGCCATGGGCGGGGCCACAGAAGCCTCCATCTGGTCAAATATCTTCATGGCTAGAGATATACCGCCAGATTGGAAGAGTATCCCCTACGGTCTGCCCTTAGACAATCAAGAGTACCACGTCCTCGATAGTTCTCTTAATCCCGCGCCAGACTATGTGCCCGGCGATCTCTATATCGCTGGAAGTGGTTTAGCTAGAGGGTACTTAAACGATAGCCAAAAAACCCAACTAAGTTTTATTACCCACCCCAAAAGCGGCCAAAGGCTTTATCGCACCGGCGATCTGGGCCGCTATTGGAGCGACGGAACGCTAGAATTTTTAGGCCGTAGAGATAGTCAAGTTAAAGTTAATGGCTACCGCATCGAACTAGGCGAGATCGAAGCTACCATGCTGGCCTGCGATGGGGTTTCGGGGGCTTGTGTGGCCGTTATCAAAGCCGATGACGGCAGCGCCAGATTAGCCGGCTTTATTACCGTAAGGCCCAACGAAAGCCTAGATGACGGCCTAAATAATGAAGAGCGCCTCCGCCTCATGGAAAAAGAGGGCGTCAGCCTAACCGACGCCGTGGAAAGACTTCGCTATAAGCAGGGCAGAGTCAATTTAAGGCGCGATCTAGACGATTGCCCTCGAAAGCCCCTTGATAGAGATTTAGACGGCCAGTTGGCCAAGTATTCCCGAAGGCTCAGTTCCAGAAGGTTTTTGGCTTCCGAGCTGCCCTTATCTAAGCTAAGTTCCCTCTTAGATGAACTGCGCGGCTTAGACTGCCTCGATTGGCCGGTCGTCCGATACCGCTACGGCTCAGCTGGCTGGACTTACCCTGTCCAGACCTACCTCTTAATTAAGCCGGGTAGGATCGTAGGCCTCGAGGGCGGGGCTTACTATTACCATCCACTAGAGCATGAATTGGCCCGCTTAGGATCTTACCCAAAGCCTAACGGCCTCTTTTTAGGCGATAACAATAAGATCTTCGAGGAGGCGGCCTTAGCCATATTCTTGGTCGCTGAAACTAAGGCCATCAAGCCGCTTTACGGCCATAGGTCAACTAACTTTTCGCTTATCGAAGCCGGTCTCATCAGTCAGCTCTTAGAGAGCGCAGCTAGCCAAATGGAGATAGGCTTATGCCAAATTGGCGACGTAAATTTTGATAGCCTGCGCGAGCTTTTTCGCTTAAATGAGGATCATCAATACCTCCACTGCTTGTTGGGGGGCCCAGTTGAGAGAAAGCCTGGTTGGCTTTTTACCGACGGCCTTTCGGAATCTATGCCTAAGAGCGCTCATAATAGCAATAGCGATATTCTTGAAAAGGTCCGCTCTCACCTAACAAATTCTCTGCCCTCTTATATGGCGCCCAGCACCATCATAGTTACCCAAGCTATTCCCCTATCGAGTAACGGCAAAGTCGACCGGGCCCAATTGGTCAAAATGGCTTTGGAAAAATCAACTCAGGCGGCCTATGAGGCCCCTCGTAATCCCCATGAGGCCAAGCTAGC
>JAITJB010000206.1 GCA_031279155.1 Deltaproteobacteria bacterium
CATCGCCCGTCCAAACACTTTTGGCCTGCCTTACGACCAAATCTAAGATGTTATCGGGCTCATTATAAGCTATGGGTTTGACGACGGTTAAAAGCGACGTATCAGGCACGTAACCTATTAAGCGCTCAAGATTGGTCATAAGCCTTCCGGCTCTTGAGTAGCCGGCGCAGGCTGAGGCGTCTGAGCGCTTATTATCGGGATCCTTGCGGCCCCAACTGCCCTTAAGTCCTGTGGTATCAATAAAAAAGACAAGTCCTGGGCGACTTACTGCCGAAGCTCTAGCTGCCGCTAATACTTCCGGTTTTGGCTTAAAATCGCGGCGATCGGTTGCTTGGGCTAAGTAAACTCTATGCCAAAGTCCGCCGCTATCTGGCTCGCTGACAACCGAAGCCGGCCAGCCGGCGGCGGTCAAGCGTTCGGCTTCCTTACGGGCTTCTAAAGGATCGCGGAAACTACCGATGAAGCGTCCCTTAACCAAATTTTTAAAACCAGCTCCGGTAACCGCCGGCGAATCTGCGGGCATGGGTTTGCCGGATCTAGCCTGGGCGGCTTGGGTGACCACTTGACTAGTTTCCACCAAGGGGTTGGTCTGGACCATGGCCTCTTTTAGCTCATCGGGCCTATCGGAAGCAATAACCTGCCAGTTGGTAATCTGGCCTTGAGCTTGAAGGAGTTTACCTAAGGCTTCAGCGTCGCGGTAGACCCCGAAGAGACCCACCAAGACCAGGTGATAGTCGCCAATAGATCCTAAAGCCACGCTTTTATCGACCAGATTTTTTTTGATGGAAAAAGAAACCAGGCCCTTTTTTTGAAAAAGGGCCGCCGCCTTTAAAGCCGGGGCCGGATCTAAATAACTGCCCACCCAAACAGATCTAAAATCGCTTAAAAAGCTCGAACCAACCGGAGCAACCCCGCTTATGGCCAGAGAATCATCGACCGACAGAGCGGCGGGATCTGGCCCGGGAGTAGCGTTAAGGCCTTGACTTTGTGAGCCTGAAGTAGATTGCCCAGAACTAGACTTACTGTGATCGGAAGGCATGAGGCGCTCTTTGAGTCCGCAGCCGGGCAAAAAAATGGCCAAAGCCAGGCTCAAAACTACTGTTAAGAGAGCCCCCTTTTTAGCTACCACAAAGTAGTTATGCCTGGCGCAGGCCTTAGAGCGGTTACCAACTTCAGCCACTATATTTTTCACCTAAACTTAAGACGCCGTAAAGGTCAATCAGGTAAAAAAAATCTACAGGCCGGAGTAATAGTCTCCCCGAGCCGATAGAACTATCAACCAAAGATAGTACCAAAGGTTAACCGGAAAATGCAAACTGGCCAAATATCAAAAATTTCAAAAGGGACTTAAAAAAAACCTTTAATTTTCAAGTATTCCTTCGGCAATGACCTCGGATACGGCTAAATCGCCTTCAGTGTAGGCAGGGGCCCGGTGGCAGTACAGAAGTTGGCTTAAGACCAGAGAATTAAAGCCGTAAGCGCTTAGATCGGTGAGATGCAAGGTCAAATCCGAGGGTTTGAAGGGCGGTTGAAAGCCAATCTGAAAAATCAAAGTTTCCGTAAACGGTCCTCGGCCTTCGACCCTAAAGCGCCACACATGATCTACGGCGGCCCTAGGCCTAGGGAAGGGTTTGGGGATAAAGCCAACGGTAAAGAGATCGATGATTCTAGCCGCCTCTGGCTCTTCTTCGTCCGGCAAATACCAGGACAGTTCTAAGCTATCGCGGGGGTACTTGACGTTAACTATCTCAGCTCCGTGGAGGTAGACCGAGCCTATTTGAGCTACACCGATTTTAAGGTAAGCCGGGCCATCTAAGGTGGCGATTTGCTCTTCTAAGTGCTCAAACTCCGGTTTGCCCAGATCGCTAGTGTGGACTTCCCCGGCTGAGAGATGTAGTTCCCGACGGGCGTTGACCACGATGGCCATTTTGATGTTGGGCATATTAGCTCAGGTCCTTTCCAAAAACGCGGCTACCTAAATCCAAAATCGCGGCTAGCTAATCCATCAGAAGATCCAGACCTCATCTGATGCTATAGATTATATCAATTCACTAATAAACGCAAGTCAAAACGCTAGCTTTTGAAGGTATGGCGCTCACGAGGGCGGGATTTAAACAAAAATAAACAGCCAGACGGATTACTAAGGCATAAGTACGTAGAAATCCAGACTTTTATGGAGAGTGATCTGGGCCTGGGCTAAAACAGGGGGGAAAAAATTTGGGACTTGTCAACAAATAACCTTTACAAAAAACCGCTTCAGCGACTGTACGCTTTAGGTACTTTCTTGGCCTGGCATAAGGCTTTAGACATGGTACAGAGACCCTTGGCCCCAAAATTGCTTGGCTAAATTACGACTGTTAGGCTTAATTATTTTCTTACGAATAACGAAAAATATTTCTTGACATTAAGCTTTACCATGGATATGATTGAAATACGGTTGGAAGTCATAAATCCCTGTCAAATCATCTCAGCAGTCCATTGAATGGGCGGCAATGTTGGAGAAGGGAATGTCGCAAAGTCAAAGCTTAAAAAATTACAAATGGCTCTGGTTAGGATTTGGCGTAGCTGGTCTTCTATTTGGTTTGACCTGTTACACTATATACGTCTCTAAAGCCTGGTCCTACGCCTACGATGAGCCCGCCGCCTGCATTAACTGCCACATCATGGGGTCTTATTACCAGTCCTGGGAGAAAAGCTCCCACCGCGAATGGGCGACTTGTAATGATTGCCATGTGCCCAATGACAAAATTTTACGCCAATACGGCTTCAAAGCCATCGACGGCTTGTACCACGCGGCAGTTTTCACCCTTAGAACCGAGCCTCAGGTCATTCGTCCCCGGGAATCGACCAGAGAGGTCTTACTGGAAAACTGCATTCGCTGCCACTCGCCCCTGGTGACTGAATTCGTAAAGATGACTCCTAACTACGAGTCAATCTTAAATGGCGATAAAAAAGCCTGTTGGGACTGTCATCAAGATCTAACCCACACGGCCATGAGTGGTCTTGGCTCAAACAACAACGTCAACCTGCCCCTTCCCGCCTCGCCGGTACCGGCCTGGTTGGATAATATGCTTCGTTAATTTTAGACAAGCGGGGTTCCCCAAGGTCGAAAGGTACAAGTTCGCAAGGTTGCAAATTCGCAAGGTTAGTTGTTCCCTTTCGTTCTCTTTGGCGGAACGCCTTAAATTTTAGGCAAAATTGGAAAAATCTGGAGAGTACCATGAGCGTCTTGTATTCTAACAAATACGGCCCTTGGATTGTCGGTCTAGCCATCTTCTTCGGCGTTGCCGTCGCCGTGGTGGCCCTAGCCCTTATAGCCGCCTCTGTTACGGTGAGGCGAGCTGAGGTGGCTTCCATTTACAACAATAAGAAGGTTGATATTCAGGGGATCGAGCCGCGCAGCGAAATCTGGGGGCAAAATTACCCCCGTGAGTACGAGACCTGGAAGAAGACCGCTGAGATGGACTTCAAAAGTAAGTACCTAGGTAACACTTTAGAAGATCCCCTAGCCGAACGCCCCGACATCCCCATATTGTGGGCTGGCTACGCCTTCAGCCGCGATTACAAGGCTCCTAGAGGCCACTACTATACTATTGAGGACATGCGCAACACCTTAAGGGTCGGGGCCCCCGGTATCGACGATCTTAAGGACATGCAGCCGGCCACCTGCTGGTCTTGTAAGAGTCCTGACGTGCCTAGGATGATTGAAAAGATGGGCGCCGAAGATTTTTACAAATCAACTTGGAGTTCCCAAGGCCCGCAGATCGTTAACGCCATTGGCTGCGCCGATTGCCACAACCCGGTTAACATGAACCTAACGATAACCAGGCCAGCTCTCAGGGAAGCCTACCAAAGGCTTGGTAAAGACGTTGACCAGGCTACCACCCAGGAACTTAGAAGCTTAGTCTGCGCCCAATGCCACGTGGAATACTACTTTAAAGGCGACGGCAAGTACCTGACCTTCCCCTGGGATCAAGGGTACACCATGGAAGACATGGAGGCCTATTAC
>JAITJB010000256.1 GCA_031279155.1 Deltaproteobacteria bacterium
CGTTTCCCACGCCAACAATAAGACCAAGAAAATTTGGCAGCCCAATCTTCAATCGGTGAGGCATCAGAATGATAATGGTCAGACGGTTAGGATGAATGTTTGCACCAAATGCCTAAAAAACGGCAAGGTGAAAAAACCAACCCCAAGGGATCTGTCCAAAGTCTTGCCTAAACCTGTAAGCCTATAAAGATAGTTTTCTGACTTTGGTGGGTTTCAAGTCAGCCAGAAACCTACCAATCCAACCCCCGACCTAGAAAAAAATAGGGCTAGGTCGGGGGTTTTTTATTTAGCCCTTAAATTGAACCGTTAGCTAAAACCCGTTAGCCGAAACCTTTAACTTAGCTCGTTGGCCAAACCCCGTTAACCATAACATCAACTAAGCCCGTTAGCTAAGTAGCGATTTAGGATCTCGGCGGCCTGAGCGAACTCAGATCGCAATATCTGGTCTAAGACTTCGCTTAGCATCTGGCCGGTCGGAGCGTCGCAAGATAAGATATTAACCGAGCCTAAGATGTCGTCGGCTTTTTGGATGTCTTCGGTTTCCAAGGCTTTTTTTAGTTCTTGGAGCATAGCCGGGTCGAGCTGAATTAACTTGGTGGGCGCCATTTCATCGGCTATCTGAGCTAATTTAGAGTTAAGGCTTGATATCAAGGCCGATAAGTCCTGCTTAAAATTATCTAATTGGCTTAAAACCTTGTCAGAATCGCCGCGCCAAGAAGCTTCCTCTAAGACCATGGCTTCGGTGGCTATAGTGGTAGCCCCCACGCCTCCGGCAGCGCTCTTAAGAGCGTGAAATTGCCGGGCGTAATGGCTTAGAGGGCTATCTTTGGATAAATCGAAGGGCTTATTGAGTTCGGCTAAGCAGGCCTCGCTATCGCGGCAAAACCAACCAAGGACGTCTAAATACATGGCCACATTACCGCCGCTTCGCGTAAGACCAATATTTGTATCAAGCCCGGGGATGTTTAAGGGTGGGAGCGCGGAGGCGGCTTTGCCCTCTTGAGAACCGGGCCGCTGGCGTTTTTCAGCCGGGATATAGATCTCCATGATGACGTCTAATTTAGTTAGATCAACCGGTTTAGCCAGGCGGTCAGTGAAGACGCTATCGCCATCGGTAGCTACACAAGAAGAATCGGCTGATAAGGCGATGATGGGGACCTTTTGATAGTATTCACCTTTTTTGGCCCGAATTAATCTGGCCGTCTCCTGGCCGTCTAGGCCAGGCATCATCAGATCCATAAAAATTAAGTCGTAATAAGTTTTTTCCACCAGGTTTATGGCTTCTAAGCCGTCATCGCAAAGATCGATCGAGGCTTCGTAGGGGGCTAAGAGCCCTTTGCCGATTTTTAGGTTGGTGGCCACGTCATCGACTAATAAAATTCGAGCCTCAGGGGCCGTAAAGTGGGCTATCATGCCCCGCTGGTTGTCGTTACCAAAAGTGAACTCACCGATGGGGGAGGGGTCAAAAACCCTTTGAGGAATGGTCACTGAAAAGACGCTGCCCTGGCCGTAGACGCTATCGACGGTTATTTTACCGTTCATGGCGTCGAGGAGTTTTTTGGTGATAGTAAGGCCTAAGCCCGTACCTTCAACGTCTCGGTTAAGTATGCGATCAAAGCGCTGGTAGGATTCAAAAATAATCTTCAGATCGTCTTGTCTTATGCCAATTCCGGTGTCGGAAACTTCAAAGAAAAGTTCGATGGTTGAGGTCATATCGGGCTGATTGAGATCTATTTTTTGGCTTTTGTTTTTATTGTCGCAAGCATCGGCTTTCTGGCCGACCGTTAAGGTCACGCTTCCCTGTTCGGTGTATTTAACGGCATTAGATAGAAGGTTTAAGAGAATTTGCCGAAGCCCAATCTCATCGCCGACTAATCTTGTGGGGAGGGCGGGATCGACATTTAGGTAGAACTTAAGCCCGGTGTCATCTAATCTTAAGCGGATAATACTGACCACGTCGCGGATTAAAGAGCCAAGCCAGTATTCTTGGGGATTTAGCTCCATCTTACCGGCTTCAAGTTTTGATAGATCGAGTAAGTCATTGATCATAGCCAATAGGGAAGTCCCGGCCTGCCGGACGTTGGCCGCGTTTTCGTTGACTCTGAGCGAAGTATCTTCCCTTAAGATCAATTCCGACATGCCGATGATGGCGTTTAAAGGCGTGCGTATCTCGTGACTGATGTGGGCCAAAAAATTGGTTTTGGCCGTTGAGGCCAGCTCGGCTTGGCGGTTGGCCTCGATTAGCCTCAGGTTCTGGGAGGCTAGAATGTTATCGGATCGGGTTATGAAGATGTTAGAGGCCAAGATTATCAGGATAAAGATCGTTAAGGTCCCGAAAAACATTATATTAAAAGATTTATTTATTGATATAAAGGCCGGTAATGGATAATTCGTTACAACAGTCCAGTTAAATACCGGAACATAAGAAGCCAAATAAACATCGGTATGGGTAACAATGGTTCGGCTAGGTAAGTTATTCTCCCTAAGTTCAATTAATTTATCTTTTATAGAAGGAATATAATCTAGGATTGAAATTTTCTTTGAGATTAAATCATCTTTATTAGAAGCAATAATTTCATATCCGGAATCATAGATATAATAAACAAGATTATTATCTAATTTTTTGTAAGAAGCGGCAATCTCGTCGGAAAGAAGGGGCACGGCGATGGCTGAGCCGACCAGACCTAGGGCCCGGCGGGGCGTCTCGTTATCTGTAAAAACGGCTACGTTTATCCAAACAGTATTTTTCATATTAAAAATATTTAAACTGGTATTAATATAATAGGGTTCTGCGTGGTTAATTGTATAATCATACCAGTAATTAGTAGAGTCATTTGGATAAGAATAATAATAAGGGTCAATAGTAGAATAAACTATCCTGTCCTGGAGATTTGACCAAAAAATATACCCTTTTTTTAGATAAAACTGATAGTTAGTAATTTCTTCAATGGCTTTTTCTTTAAGGACCTTGTCGTTGGGATTGAGAAAATAATCTCTGACGTGGTCGTTATCGGCTAATTTTCGGGTTAAAATTAATTCGCCGTCGATAACCGTATTTAAGCGCAGTTTGAGGGTTTCGCTGGCTACCGAGAGCTGCCTTTCGGCGTATTGGAGGTTGGTTAAGCGGCTCGATAAGGCGTAGGCTAAGACTGCCGCCACCGATGCCGAAATTAAGATGAGCACGGAAAACCACAAGAAGGTACGCTTAATTCTGGCCCCTGGTGGGGCCGAATTTTCGGCAGCCGCCCGCGTTAAAATATCGGCTTCGGTCGTAGCCATGTGGGAAGAAAAGAGGGTCATTTAAAATTTATCATTTACCTGCTCAAAAACGTCGGTTAACACTGGATCAAAATGGGTGCCCCTACCGTCTAAGATTAGCCTTACGGCTTCGGCTTTGGGAAAGGCTTTTTTGTAGGGCCGTACAGCTACCAAGGCGTCGTAGACATCGGCGATGGCCATAAGCCTTCCTTTGAGGGGGATGTCTTCGCCGGCTAAGCCTTCGGGGTAGCCAGAGCCGTCCCATTTTTCATGGTGAGTGCCAGCTAAAATTTTAGCGTATTCTAAAAAATCGTTTTCTGAAGCGTATGATTGGATTTTTTCGATAATTTTAACGCCGTAGACAGTGTGGAGCTTCATCTGATCAAATTCAGCCGGCGTAAGTTTACCGGGTTTTTTTAAGATGGCGTCGCTTATGGCGATTTTACCGACGTCGTGCAAAAGAGAGGACTCCATCAAGAGCCCCATGTCCCAGGTTTGGATTTCCTCGCGAAATAACCCTAAATCGCTTAAGGCGTCGACCATGACGGCCAGGCCCCTCTGAGTCTGGCCCATGTGCTCGCCGGTAATAAGATCGCGACTTTCCACCAGTTCGGCTATGGTTTTAAGGACGGCGTTTTGCAGCTCCAAAACTTTCCAGGTCTTTTCGGCGACCATTCTTTGAAGGTTCTTATTGTAGTCTTTTAGTTCCGCGCGCTGTTTTTCTAAGGTCAGGCGCTGCTTGGAGACGGTTAGGTGGACTTCAACCCTTTTGCGCAGTAAGGTTGGCTGGAAGGGTTTGGTGATGTAGTCAATGGCCCCCAAGCTTAAGCCCAAAAGTTCCTGGTCAGGCTGGTCGAGGGCGGTGAGGAAGATGACCGGGATGTTTTTGGTGTCCGGTCGGGATTTAATAATTTTAAGAGCTTCAAAGCCGTCTATTTCCGGCATATCAATATCGAGTAGAATTAGATCGGGCTTTTTCCTATCTAAAAGGTCAAACATCTTATTGGCTGATGGGATAGTAAAGACGTCGTAAGAATCGGCTAGGGCGTTTTTCCCGATTTTAAGGTTAGTAATATTGTCATCGACAATCATTATTATCGGTCGTTCGTTCATCACCACTCCGGGGCAGTAAATTTAGTAGGCTAGGATCAAAAGATCTCTATAAATAAAGCCTCCCTAGATTTTTTTCGTAGGGAGGGGCAAGGCTAGCCAGGCCAGGATAGGCTAGGCTAATTAGAACTATATTTATTTTGGGTAAAGCTAAACTAATCTCTAGCTTAAGCCCTAAAAAGGGTCATTTATGGCCGCATGTAGGAGATAGATAAGAGGCGACCGACCTTGACCGCCTCCAAATCTGTCAGTGAATATTGGCGGCTTTATAGGCTTCCAGGGTTTTGCGGGCCTCATCGCGCTGATTTAGGTATAGATCGCGCTCTTTAGTAGCCGTCTCCAAGCTTGCAGCTAGTTTTCCGATTTGATTTAAAAGCTCGCTATCGGGGTCGCTTTGGGCTGTGGGGGATGGCGGGATAACTTTAGTAGCGACCGGCGCCGGAGGGGGGCTAGACTCAAGGTCTCTAATTTGGCGCTGCAATCTTTGCTTATCGGTATTTAAGCTACTTATCTGCTGGTCTTTGGAGCTAATGGAGCTATTGGCCTGAGTCAGTTTGGTCTGGGCGTCTCTTAGCTGAGAGTTGGTCTGCGACAAATTTTGCTCGCAGGTATTACGGGAGCTTTCGACCTGGTAGAGGTCATCAGTGGTTGATTTTAGCTGCTTATTGGCGGCGGCTAAATCGGAGCTGGTCATTAGCCAAAGGAACAAAAAAACGACCATACCAACGCCTAATAGGACGGAGAGGATTATCTTAATTAAGCTCATGTGGACCTCGATCGTCGGCTCCCGATTTGGGAGGAGTTTGGATAGCGGGACTATACTTTAGGAACGCCAAGGCAGCGGACAAAGTTATTAAATTGGTTGCCCACCGGATCGCGTCCGGCTTAAAATCATAGTATATTATATGGCAATTGAGTCAGATGAGCAAATCGTATAATTTTTAACCTAGGCCTAAGGTAGCTAGCTTGAAAGGCCGCTTAGGTCCTGCTAGGATTGGGAAAAATTGGGCCAAGTATAAGGCGGCCCGGGACAATTAATAATGAAGATAAAAACGGCCCGCCATATTGGTTATTGCTTTGGAGTCAGAAGGGCCATGGATTTGGCCTTCAACTGCCTTGAGAGTCGCAAGGGACCTATTTACAGCCATGGTCCGATGATCCATAACCGCCGGGCCATGAAGATCCTCCAAGATAGAGGGCTTAAAGAGTGGCCGGATAGCCCAGCTCAAAGCCAAACCGGGGCTACGGTTATAATTAGGGCCCACGGTCTATCGCCTACGGCCGAACAATCGCTTCGGGCCAAGGGCGTGGACGTGGTCGACGCCACCTGCCCTAGGGTAGCTGACGTCCAAAGGCTGGTGGCCAGCGAGGCGGCTAAGGGTAGCGACATCATTATTTGGGGGACGGCCGGGCACCCTGAGGTCGAAGGGCTTTTGGGTTATGCCCAAGATCGCGGCTTAGTCATCGCCGGGGCCAGAGATGTCGAAAAATTGCCGGATTTAGGAAGGGTTGTTCTGGTAGCCCAGACGACCCAAAACTTAGATCTCTGGGCTGAGACGGCTCAGGCCGTAACCTGCCGCTGGCCCACGGCCAAATGCTTAAACACCGTCTGCCAGGCCACGGTCAACCGTCAGAGCGAGGCCAGGCGTCTGGCCGAAGAGTGCCAGGGCCTAGTGGTGGTAGGCGATCGCCATAGTTCTAACACCCGAAAGCTCTTTGAGATCGGCCAGGCCAAAGGCCTTAAGACTATCTCGGTTGAAGGGGCTGAGGAGATAGAGCCGGGCTTTATCGAAGATGTCGACACCGTAGGCTTAATTGCCGGGGCCTCCACCCCTGTCTGGCAGATCCGCTTGGTCTATCAAAAACTCTTATCTTTAGGCCGCTCTCAGGAAAACAATATTCCGGCCTTTTTGCGAAGGTTTTCCCGGGCAATTGTCTTATCCAATATCTACTTGGGCTTGGGCTCTTGCTGCTTAGGCTGGTCCATTGGTAAGGTTGTGGGCTGCCAAATCCCCGACTTTCTCTTTGGCTTGTTTTTTTTCTTTACCCAAGCCATGCACATGTTACACGGTTATCTGGACTTGAACTCGGCTAGGTACAACGATCTCGACCGGCTAGATTTTTTGACCAAGTACAAGCCCTACCTCTTTTGTTTGGGCTTAAGTTCGCTTCTATTGTCATTATCGGCGGCCTATTTAGCCGGGCCATGGGTTTTAACATTAATCGTTATTTTAAGTGTTTGCGGACTTTTTTACGCTATTCCGCTACCTGTAAGCCCCCTAGGTCGTTGGGGGGTCAGGCGCCTTAAGGATATCCCTTTAAGTAAAGCTTTTTGTACGGCTGTCGGCTGGGCCTCGCTTTTAGTCATACCCTTACTTTTAAGCCGCCCGCCCATAATCAAACCAGATTTGCCCGGGCTTAAGGTTTCCTTATTGGCCTTTTTGGCCGTCTTCTTCCAGGTCCTGTGCCGCTCCATTAGGATGGACTTTCAGGCCTCTTTAGGCGATAGGATTTTTGGTCGCCGGACGGCGGTGACCTTTTTAGGTTGGAAAGGGGCCATTAAGCTACTTTGGATATCCAATTTTGTTTGGGGCGTTTATTTAGTTTTTTTATGGCTTGTTTGGCCCCATAGCCCGATAATTTTCCTTTTGATTTCCGGGCCCCTCCTCAATTTACTGCTCTGGCCCGGCTTTATCTCCAAAGACGCCTTAGCCGGTTTTCTCTTGGATCTGGTCTTAGATAGCCAGTTTTTATTGGCCGCCCTGACGGTGTGGATTTGGACTCAAATTTAGTCTCAGTCATTATTCCGACCTACAACCGGGCTCAAAGTCTAGCCCGGGCCGTGGACTCGGTCTTAGAGCAAAAGGGAGCAGACTTTGAGTTGATAGTCGTAGATGACGCCTCAAGCGATAATTCCGCCGATATCTTAGCTCCCCTAGCTCAAAGCGGCCAAATCCGCCTGATAACTTTTAAGGAAAACTTAGGTGTAAGTTCGGCTCGAAACGCCGGCATAAAGGCGGCTGTAGGCGGTCTAGTGGCCTTTTTAGATAGTGACGATATGTGGCTAAAGGGAAAACTATCCGCCCAAGTTGCCTTTATGAGAGAAAATCCAAAATTACAGATTTCTCAATGCCAGGAGCGCTGGATCCGAAACGATCGCCGGGTTAACCCGGCAATTAAGCATTTAAAAGAAGGCGGCGATATTTTTTTGCGATCGTTAAAATTGTGCTTAATTAGCCCGTCGGCTGTTATTATCCGTAGATCGCTTTTTTCCATCGTCGGGCTTTTTGATGAGAGCTTACCGGCAGCTGAAGACTACGACCTCTGGCTTAGGATCTGCGCCCATTATGAGGTGGGCTTACTGGATCGCGAGCTAGTGGTTCGCTACGGCGGAAGTAGCGATCAGCTATCGAGCGCCCCGGGCTTAGATCGCTACCGCATTAGGGCGCTAAAAAAAATCCTCCGAACGCGCCTCCCCGATGATAAAAGAAAGGCGGCCTTAGAAGAACTCATACGCCGAAAGTCTATCTATGAAGCTGGCCGCCGCAAAAGGGCTAGAATTTAAATAAATAAAAGCCCCGGTCGGATGAAATTTAATTTCGGCCGACCGGGGCTTTTACGTATCTAAGTAATATTAAAATTCAAAGTCGTCGTCGTTATCCATGGGTAGGGCCTTGGAAACGTCATTGACCTTAGTTTTGCGCACAGGCGGGGCCAGCGCCTGCTGACGCTGAGGCGGATAAGAAGGCGACCGTTTGTTCGAGCTGCTAGCGATGGCCTGGTGGGCCGTGATTTTGCCGCCATGGACCAAATTGGAGATGTCATCGACTGCGCCCATGAGGTTTCCGGCCTGAAGCGAGAGTTGACTGGCCGCGCTGGCTGATTCTTCGGCTGAGGCGGCGTTAGATTGGGTGACCTTGTCCATCTGGGCCATAGCCGTGGTTATCTGATTAATGCCCTGGCTCTGCTCTTTAGAAGCTTCGGCGACTTCATTGACTAACTGAGCCACCTTTGAAGAGTGAGTTGAGACTAGATGGAAGTTTTCAGAAGTAGAATTAACCATTTCAGAGCCGCTATTAATATTACTAATCGTGGCGGCAATGAGATCGGCGGTATTTTTAGCCGCGTCAGCCGAACGGATGGCCAGGTTTCTAACCTCATCGGCCACTACGGCAAAGCCGGCTCCAGCCTCGCCGGCCCTGGCCGCCTCAACAGCGGCGTTTAAGGCCAAAAGGTTGGTCTGGAAGGCTATCTCATCGATGGTCTTAATGATTTTGCCTATTTCATTGCCAGAGGTGGCAATCTGTTCCATGGCCTCGATAACGTTGGACATCGAGCTCTCGGCTTTACCAACAGCGTCGGTGGCCTGACCCATTAGAGAGTTGGCCTCAATAGCGTTATCGCTGTTGCGCTTAGTCATGGAGGAGAGCTCTTCGAGGGCCGCGCTGGTTTCCTCCAAAGAGGCGGCGTTTTCGGTGGCGCCTTCGGCTAGGGTGTTGGAAGCCGAAGAGAGCTGGCCAGAAGCTGAATCGACTTCTTGGGCGCCTTCGGTCAGGGCCCCGATGATGCGGTTAATGGGTAAGGTGATGCTGCGGGTCATGATTATGGCCAGAAGCATGCTTAAAATTATAGCCACGATGACGCCGATGATCTGAGTCATGAGCGAGCGGTTAGCTGAAACTAAGGTGTCATCGGCGAATTCATTGGCCATACTGGTCATGCCGCTTCCGAGGTCGGCGACGGTCTTAACCAAGGCATCCCTAGAATCGATACGCTTGGTGCGGCTGGCGTGGAAAGAGGAAAAAATATCGCGGAAAGCGGTTAAGGAGCTGGCCATGCTTTGGGATTCGGTGAGGATTGTGCTGATAATATCGCGGTCCTCTTGATTAGGGCTGTCGGCTAAGAGCTGCTTGGTCTGCTCAACACACTTGGTAGCGATATCTAAGCTCTTGGTAAAGGCCTCAGGATCTTGGTAATACAGGCCCCTGAGCATATCAATGTACATGTTATAGAAGTTACGCTGGATATCGATGGCCAAGTGGAGATGGTCCATCTTGGTGGGCATGTCGTTGTAGGAGGTTGTCGAGGCGCTCTTTAGGTCTTTTTCCAAAATAGCCGTCTGCTCTTGGATGTACTCATCCAATTGCTTACTGATAATTCCAAAACTCTTGATAACATTGGTGCGGTTTTCGGTCATCCCTTGGTTGAGGCGAGGAAGTTCACTGGTGATATCAAAATAGGTGTTGTAATTTGTTTCGGATTTAGTGACTAAATCGCGAATATTACTGTTATCATCGGCTAGGCCATTGCGAATCATGGTTTTGAAGCGATTGATAGCATCAAGATTAACAACGTTTAGTCTTTCGGCCTCCTTCCAAGCGTTGGGTTCAGCGTTGTAGCTGTATTCAGTGACGGCAACGGCTTCCTGGATGATAGAGGCCTGGATAAAGGCTGCAAGATCACTACCGGGCATGATTTTCTCACGCAAATCGGTAGTATCGCTTTTGATGGTTGACAGACTTATTACAGCGACTAAGCTTATGGCCACAAAGATGACACAGACCGCGACAAAACCTAAGATGATTTTGGTACCTAACCTCATTTTTTAACCCTTTCGGCCATAAGGGGCCTATTTAAACTTTGTTGTGGGTGATGAGCGGAAAACCAGACCATCAGCCAGTTGAGAGACACAATATTATCAAGTTTCACGGGGTGTGGGCCTGGCAAAGGCTTGACCCGGCGCGAGAATTTAAACATAGGATCAATTTTTCAATTTATAAATTTGATAGTGGAAGAACAGGCAATGGGGGATGCCTTTCATCCTTCATTATGTTCTCAAAAAATATACCGCCCTGTCAAGCAGTGATTTGCGCTTTGGACCTTAATCATACATTTTATTGAAAATTTCCGAAAAAATATTTTGCTATGAGCTTGGTGCATAGGCTATTTCTGGCCAAAAGACCGGCTCGCCAGTACAAAAAAAATAATCTGGCGAGGATGATAAAAAAATATCCCTCCAAAAAATTTCTTTTAATGTTAATTAATTAAAACATCAGTCGTATTGTCATTCTGTCTTAAAAGATTGTCGTAGGTCGGTCGATCGATTAATATTTAATTAATTTACACTTTTAGACTAAATTATCGTCCAGGGCCAGGCTGCCCTGACGATAGAGCTCAAGGATCTTATCGAGGCCGCTAATGGTCAGGCCGGCCAAGAGTTTTTCGGTCTCTAAGCCGACCTTGGCTTCTTCGGCGGCTCGCCGGGAATCGTCTAGGCCGAATATCTCGAAAAATCTAATGAAACGGGCCACATGGATAAACTCGTGGGTTAAAATGTAACAAAGAAAGGGGTTTAGGCTCAATTTTTCCCGCTCAGCTGCCGCCAATATGGCCGGGTCGTAGAGGCAGATGCGCCAGTAATCGGGCCGGGAACTAGAGGCAATTGGCGTCGGACGTCGATAGCGAAAAAGCTGAGCTAAAGCCGGCCCATGGCTTCGCTCCTGAGGCGTCAGTTGGGGCCAGTGCCTAATGTCTATGGGCCACTGGAGATAATCGCCAAAATCAAGGCCATAAGCTTCAGATACCAGTTCGCTGGCCAACTGGGCCGCCTGGTCTAAAATGGCCAGCTCTTTGGGTTGAAAACAGGAAATTTCCCCATGCCCGGCCAAAATATCCCTCGATCAGAAACCCAAATCCTGGTTTATCAACAGGACATGGATGCGGCCCGGCGGAAAAGATCGCTCGGTAATGACAGTTGTGCCGCAAAGACGGTTTTGGCCACGGCAGTCATGGCACTTAGCCGTTTTCGCGCAGGGGGTGTCTTGGCCTAGCCTAATGGCGTTAGCCGAAGAGGCGACGTTTCTAGCTCTCGAAAGAGCCTGGTGGAGGTCTGGGCAGATTTTATTGCGGCCAACTAAGACGGCAACCTTTTTGGGGCCAAAGGTCAGGGCGGCCACGCGATTACCGAATTTATCGATGTTAACTAACTTGCCGTCAATGGAGACGGCGTTAGCTGAGAGAATAAAAAGATCGGTTAAAAGCGATTGGCGGCTGAGCTCTTGTCTCTTATCGGGCGTAAGAGAGCTGTCGTTGCGGTCGATGACATTGAGGCCAGGAACTTCGGTTAGCCTTTGGACTAAATTGGAGGAAGCCACTGTAGCCGAGCCGCCGAAACCCACAGAGGTCAGGCTATTTTGAGGGATAATAGTATTAATAATGTAATCTTCAGCTTGTGTCAAGGTGTCATAAATAGTTGATTCGAAGAAATTATCGATCAATGCTTTTTGGACCCTCTCTAATCGGGTCAGATGATAAGTTTCGATTGGCGTGGCCATAATTAACTCCCACTTTAAAAATTAGCCAAAAAAAGTTTGCCAAAGGGGTTGCTGGTTTAGGCTATCATTTCATCTGGTCCGGGTTACCAGAGATAGAAAGCCTCTAGTACTTCTTACTAAAATGAGGTCATTTTTTTTCCGAATCAGGCAAATCAGGCGAATTAGACGTAGCCGGCGTAGCAGACTTAGACGGCGGACCAGCCGTAACTGGCGATTGAGCCGAAACTATTGAAGCAGCAGCCGACGGAGGGGTCCAGGTTATCCAATACAAATTGGGCCAATTTTTGCCCGTAACCCACAACCTGCCGCTTTCGTCAAAGGCTAAGCCGTTTAAGGCGTTCTGTTGGGGGTTCTTTTGGTATTGACTTTCCATCTGGCAGATACTTGATAAATCCAAAAAAAAAGTTACCAAACCGCTTTTTGGGTCAATTGCGGCCACGCGGCAGCTTTGATAGATGTTAGCTAAAATTAAGCCCGCAGCCTGATCGTATTCCAACTCGTTAAGATTATCGATTGGCCTGAGCCCATCTGAGGCCGATAGTTTACCTCCGGTTACGGCAAAGTTTTCAATTTTGTGTGGCGTAAGCTTATCAGTGCCGTCAGATCGCCAAAGGGTTTCCCCGACCGTGGTTAGCCCCCAACCTTGAGAGGGCGAAAAAAAAGTTTCCAAAATCTCCAAAGTCGTTAAGTCTAATTTAAAGACAGCTCCCTCTTGCCAGGTCAAAAGATAAAGAGCGGAGTTTACGGTAGCTATGCCCTCGGCAAAGAAATTATCTTTAAGAGTTAGGCAAAGCGTGGGCGGCTTTAAACTAAGATCATCTGGCTTGGGGGCCGGGTAGCGGCAGACCTTACTTTGCCCGTATAGCCCGGTTGACTCAATGAGAGAGTCGCCAACGAAAACCAACCCTTGGGTAAATTGCCCTTCTGACCTAGGGACTTTCTTTTCCACCAAAACTTCTATAATTTCGGCTCTAGCCAATAGCAAAGTGGGATTAAAAAGAAAGCCAAAAAAAACGGTTAATAGAAAAACTAGCCCAAAAATCACGAGGTTTTTGACCGACTTTTGAGCTAAGAAAAAAGTTACAAACGAAATTTGAGGCCGAAAAAGGACTAGAGTGCTTGGCTCAGATATGGGCCACCTCATCTTTAGATTTTTTGACCACCCGGGTTTTGGCGGCGGCCCTGATTTTGGGAATTAAGATCTTCTTAACCGTGTCCATACCCTGGTATAAATTGAGGGTTTCTTTATCAATGACGTCCACCGCGCCAATTTGATCGCTTCTAAGCTCAGCTTGGCTGCCGCTTTTGGCGATAGTTGAGCAGATGATAACCGGGATGGGGTAGTAGACCATAAGTTTTTTTAGGAAGGTCACCCCGTCCATCTTGGGCATGACGATATCTAGGGTTATGACGTCAGGGCCTAGCTCTAAGAGCATCTCCCTGGCCTCATAGGCGTCTTTGGCCGCTCCCACCACCGTGATATCTGGCTCGTCGGCCATGGCCTTGGTCAGAAGGTTTCGGACAATGGCCGAATCGTCTACGACCAAAACCTTGATGCGGTTAGTGTGAAAGTGGGAGGCTGGAGGGGTAGCAGTAGGTTTGGCCGCAGCTGAGGGCTTAAAGGCGCTAGGGGCCGCTGGCGCCGGAACGCTAAAGCGACCGCTCTCCTCTTTTTGGATAGTTGAGCCGCTCATGATCTTGCGGTCCATCTGCTCAATGGTCAGATGGTTGTCCCAATTTTGGTAGTGGAGCTTAAGGCCGACGCTACCGCCGAGATTTTCTTTTATGACCCTGATGTTGTGACGGGCCAAAGTTTGGCGGGCGATCTCA